>CAKTJA010000019.1 GCA_934567115.1 uncultured Oscillospiraceae bacterium | reverse complement strand
CTCGCCCGCGAGAAGTTCGCCTACGAGGTCAAGAAGCTCATCGGCGCGTATGCCGCCGTCATGGGCGGCGTGGACGCGATCATCTTCACCGCCGGCGTCGGCGAGAACGACGGGGCGGAGCGCATGGCTATCGCCTCCGGGCTGGAGTACATGGGCGTGAAGATGGACGAGGATTCCAACAACGTCCGCGGAGAGGAGCGCGTGATCTCCGCCGTCGATTCCAAGGTCAAGGTGCTGCTCATCCCCACCAACGAAGAGCTGATGATCGCGATGGACACCGCCGCTCTGGTCGGTTAAGCGTCCTCGCGGCAGACACATCTTAAATAAAGCGAACAAGACCGTCCGAAGCTTCGGGCGGTCTTGCTTGATCGGAAAGGCGGCAGACCTTCTCGAAGCGAAAAAACGGCGCGGTGCTTTCACACCGCGCCGCGCCTATAAAATTCAGCTCCCGCCGGCGGAAAGACCGCCGCGCTCTCAGAGCATCTTCACGGTGTACCACACCGCAAGCGCGAAAAGCGCCGCAGAGCCGACCCAGATAACGTAGTAGGCCATGCCGGGGACGAACATCGCCAGCGCGACGGCGACCGCGCACAGCGCCAGCACCGCCCCGGTCAGCGTATAGTTTGCCTTCGACGAAAGCAGCGTCCTGCCGCGATACACGCCGCCCTGCTTCTTCAGCGCCAGCACCGCGATCAGAGCAGCCACGATCAGCACCAGCACCGCGACGGAGGCCGCGCGGAGCAGTCCGCTCAGATTGGCGCTTCCGTGGTTGAGCGCCGCAGCCGCAGCGATCGCCGCCGCCAGCGCCGTCGCCTGAACGGCGAACTCATGCTCATAGAGCAGGTACACGACGCTCAGCAGCATCAGCACGGGGACCAGAATGCACATCGCCGTCGTCCCCTCGGGGTAGATCTTGAGCATCAGCCGCGAGGAGAGCGCGAAAAACACGCCGGCGGCAAGCAGCCAAAGCCCCGCGCCCGCAAAGCGCTTCCACTTCCCGCGCATCACCGTAAACACAACGCCCGCGCCGACCATGGCCGCGCCGACCCATGACATCACCTCAAGGAAGCCGGACGCCGCAACAAGCTGGTCCACCGTTCCCTTGACGAAAAAGTTGTTGATGACCAACAGGTAAAACTCCGCGACAAACCCGGCGGTGAAAAGGCCGAGCGCCCGGTTGAGGTTCCTGTTATTTTTTGCCAGACGCTCTTCGCGCCCGGGGTTGTTCTTTTTTGCCGCCATTTATCTTCAGCCTCCGAAAGGGTTTCATTTTGCGCGGCTCTTCATATGGACCCGCATTTTTTAATGATACCAGAAAATCTTCGAATTTGCAAGGTAAATTTCGCTTTGTTTCCTATTGACATTTTCGCTTTGTTTCCTCGGGAAAAGCGCCGTCCCGTCCGCCGCCCGGTCTCCGCTCCTTTTATATACCATATTTTGATGTTCCGGCGACGATTACCCCACCATATATGGGGTCGGCCCGTTCCGCAAATTTTTAATATCGCAAAATAGGGCTTGCATTTCCCTCCCGCATCTCCTATAATGTGTTCTGTCGCATAAAGTAACCACAATATATTGCGTTGCATTTGCTACAGAGAAGGGGGAGCGTCATCATGAAGGTCATCAAGAGGAACGGCGCGGAGGTGGATTTCGACATCGTAAAGATCATTGCCGCGGTCACCCGTGCCAATGACGTTGTGGAAGAGGGCGCGCGAATGACTCCCGTTCAGATCCAGCGCATCGCCCAAAGCGTGGAGCTTGCCTGCCGCGCGCTCGACCGCGCGCCGACGGTGGAGGAGATCCAGGATTTTGTCGAGCATCAGATCATGGCGCACGGCGCGTTTGAGGCCGCCAAGCGCTATATCACCTACCGCTACACGCGCTCGCTCGTGCGCAGAAGCAACACGACGGACGACAAGATCCTCTCGCTGATCGAGTGCAACAACGAAGAGGCCAAGCAGGAAAACAGCAACAAGAACCCTGTGGTCAATTCCACCCAGCGGGACTATATGGCCGGCGAGGTCAGCCGCGACCTGACGAACCGCATCCTGCTTCCCCCGGATATCGTCGAAGCGCACGAGGAGGGCATGATCCACTTCCACGACACGGACTATTTTGCCCAGCACATGCACAACTGCGACCTTGTGAACCTCGACGACATGCTGCAAAACGGCACCGTTATCACCGGGACGCTTATCGAGCGGCCGCACTCCTTCGCCACCGCCTGCAACATCGCCACGCAGATCGTCGCGCAGGTCGCGAGCAATCAGTACGGCGGACAGAGCATCTCGCTCGCCCACCTCGCGCCGTTTGTGGACGTCTCCCGGCAGAAGATACGCGGGCAGGTGCTCGCCGAGGTCGAGGCGCTCGGCGTGGAGCGGGACGAGGCCAAGATCGCCGACATCGTTGAAAAGCGTCTGCGGGAGGAGATCCGCCGCGGCGTGCAGACCATTCAGTATCAGGTCGTCACGCTTCTGACCACGAACGGACAGGCCCCGTTCATCACCGTGTTCATGTATCTCAACGAAGCGCGCAGCGCGCAGGAGAAGCACGATCTCGCGCTCATCATCGAGGAAATGCTCGAGCAGCGCTGCGAGGGCGTGAAGAACGAGCAGGGCGTGTGGGTCACGCCGGCGTTCCCGAAGCTGATCTACACGCTGGAGGAGGATAACATCCACGAGGATTCCCCCTACTATTATCTCACGCGTCTGGCCGCAAAATGCACGGCGCGGCGCATGGTCCCCGATTATATCAGCGAGAAAAAGATGCTTGAGCTCAAGGGCGACGTGTACCCCTGCATGGGCTGCCGCAGCTTCCTGACGCCGGACCGCTTTACCGACGCCGGCGTCGGCAACATCGCGAACGCCGGCAATTACGAGCCGGGAAAGCACAAGTATTACGGCCGCTTTAATCAGGGCGTTGTGACCATCAACCTTCCGGACGCGGCGCTGTCCTCCGGCGGGAACATTGAAAAGTTCTGGGATATTTTTGAAGACCGGCTCGAGCTTTGCCATCGCGCGCTGCGCTGCCGCCACGACCGGCTGCGGGGCACGCTGTCCGACGCGGCGCCCATCCTGTGGCAGTACGGCGCCTGTGCGCGGCTGAAAAAGGGCGAGCCGATCGACCGGCTGCTCTACGACGGCTATTCCACGCTTTCCCTCGGCTACGCGGGGCTTTACGAGTGCGTGAAATACCTGACCGGGAAAAGCCATACGGACCCGTCCGCCACGCCGTTCGCGCTCTCCATCATGCGGAAGATGAACGAAAAGTGCGCGGAGTGGAAGGCCGCCGAAAACATTGACTACTCCCTCTACGGCACGCCGCTGGAGTCCACGACCTATAAATTCGCAAAGTGTCTGCAAAAGCGCTTCGGCGTGATCCCGGGCGTCACCGACAAGGGGTACATCACCAACAGCTACCATGTCCACGTTACCGAGAAGATCGACGCGTTTACAAAGCTCAAATTCGAAGCGCAGTTCCAGCACCTCTCCCCCGGTGGAGCGATCAGCTATGTGGAGGTGCCGAACATGCAGCAGAATCTTGAGGCCGTGCTTCAGGTGATGAAGTTCATCTACGACAACATCATCTATGCCGAGCTGAACACCAAGAGCGATTACTGTCAGGTCTGCGGCTGGGACGGCGAGATCGAGATCGTCGAGGATGGCGGCAAGCTGATCTGGCGCTGCCCGAAGTGCGGCAACACGGATCAGGACAAGATGAACGTCGCGCGGCGCACCTGCGGATACATCGGCACGCAGTTCTGGAATCAGGGCCGCACGCAGGAGATCCGCGAGCGCGTGCTGCATCTGTAAGCGGGGCCGGGATACCGACAACCGAAAAATTTTTCCGAGGAAGGGCGGCAGACCAGCCGCCCTTTCCTTTTGCAAAATGTGCTCTCCGGAAAAGCAAAGCGGCGCGGGACCGGAAAGTCTATCTAAAAGATCGCGGGTCTGCCGCCTGTCGAGCAGAAACGGATCCTCCGCCTGCTTAGCGCCATGGTGGACGAGGCCCATGAAAATCATTAGCTCCTATTATCTCTATGTCGTTTGACATAGGGATTTATTCTATACTGTTCGATTCGTTTTTCCAGCTTTCGACAGACCTCCTTTGCTATTATATTACAAAATACAAAAAGAAAAGCCAAATTACTACAAGATAGATCTTATAAACCGCAAGGAGGCAATCTTATGGAAAGATTAACAGAGTTCTGCATCAGGGCACGGATTTGGTATCATTGGCGGCAAATCATACGGTATCGAAAGGCCGGGCTGAGGCTGTTTGACAGCGGAGAGAAGTTTTCATCCGCGCGAATGATCGAGCTTAATCGGAAAATCGACCGCCACGGAATGACCGCCTTCCGGCTTGAAAGGCAGCTGGCAGTCGGCTCCGCTCCGGTTTCATGAGACACAAAACCGAAAAAAAATAAATCCGCCCCCGTGAAGGATCGTTTTACACGGTCTCATGGGGGTGGATATCGTTTTGCGGTCCAATGAATCTGCACAAACCTCTTTACCCGGGCGCGTCCCGCCCCGGACAGCCAAAAAGAGGGCCGCGCTTTCGCGCAGCCCTCCCTTCGATCGCGGACCGCTCAGCAGCCGCAGCCTCCGCCGCAGTTGTTGTTGCAGCCGCAGCCGCAGCCGTTATTGCAGCCGCAGCCACATCCGCCGCCGCAGCCACCGCAGCAGCACAGCAGGAGAAGGATGATAATGATGA
The DNA here is from genome assembly GCA_934567115.1 of uncultured Oscillospiraceae bacterium. Taxonomy (GTDB): domain Bacteria; phylum Bacillota; class Clostridia; order Oscillospirales; family Oscillospiraceae; genus Hominicoprocola. Next base: position 9,876 of record CAKTJA010000019.1, on the reverse strand, counting down.
TCCAGCAGCAGCCACCGCCGCCAAAATAACCGTTATTACACATAAAAGCAACCTCCTATGAAGATCAAGGCCGCCGCCGTGGCGGTCTCAATTCATAGTATGCCGGCTGCGCAAAAAGGTGTCAGGCGATCCGGGCGGACGTCACGGTGCCTTGCGCCGCCCGATAGGCCTCCTCGGTGAAAACGCCCGCGTCGATCAGTCTGCGGCTCAGCTCCCCCCCATCGTTCACAGAGGCGGAGAGCGCATAGTAGGACAGATACACCACGTCCGCGCGCAGGAAGGGAGCGGAGCGAAGCGCGTCGCGCTCCCCCGCCGTCAGCACACCGGCGGCACAGGCGCGGTCCGGCGCGTCGGAGATGTCAGTCGCCGCAGTGGAGCTTCGGTCCAGTGCACGCAGGATAAACTCCGTGTACATGGCGGCGGACGCCTCCAGCTGCGTACCGAAAAGCCCGTCTCCGATCCCGTTGCTGTAGCCCTTTTCATACGCGTAGGCGACATAGGACGCGCACCAGTCCGGAACGTCCGTGAACGGGTGGGAGCCGGTGCAGCGCAGCGCGGCCTCCTCCTCGCCGAGCATGCGGATGAGCATGACGATCGCCTCCGCGCGGGTGGGCGTTCTTTCAAGGTCGTAGCCGCCGCCAAAGCCCGTGTCCGTGCCCCGGAAGAGGGAGAGCGATTTCAGCGCGGCGGCCATGGCGTTGTAATCCGGGCGTTCGGAGAGCGTAAAATGATAGCCGCCCGCGTAATCGACGACAGCGGTCCTTGAAGCGACGGTAAAAAGCGCGGTGGTATCCTCCGCGACAAGGGCGCGGTGATTCACCGGCAGCGTCTCTCCGCTGGAAAGCTCGCGCCCGTCCGTCACGTCCACAACCGCCCCGGAGGAAAAGCTGACGGTCACCTCGCCCGCGAGCGGGAGGACCTGAAGCCCCGTCGCGCCGGAGAGCACGTCGCCCTGCTTCACGCGCGTCTCGGTCATCACGGCGGCAAAATCCGAACCGGCGTGGGCCTCCGCCGAGGCGACGGCGGCGGTCCACCGCTCTTTTGCCTGTGCAAGCGCGGCGCTGTCGGCCTTATCAACGGCGTCGTCGATCTGCTCCTCCGCCTGCGTCCGAAACGCGCCGTTGAGAAAGCTCAGCGAGATCAGCGGGTCGCCGGCGTCGCCCCCTGCGGCGGCGGCATAGCCGGCAAGCAGAACGAAAAGCAGAATAAGGGAAAGGAATGCAGTGCGTTTTTTCATGAGAATCTCCTTACTGTTGGGGTGAAAGCTGTTTGGTGATGCGATAGTTCAGGGTGAGAAGGCTGTCCGCAAAGTGGACGTTTTCGATAAAAACGCCGCCCTCCAGCTCCACATTGGTGAAGTTCCATATCCCCTGCACGCCGAGGGCGATCAGCCGGTCGGCGACCGGCTGCGCGGCGGCCTTCGGGACCGTCAGCACAGCGACGGAGGGGTGACAGGCGGAAAAATAGTCGTCCAGCTCGTCCATGCTGCGGATGCGGATGCCGTTGACCGTGGAGCCGATGACGGCGGGGGAGATATCGAACGCGGTGTCGAAGAGAAAGCCGCCCTGATCGAAATCGAAGTTTTGAAGCAGCGCATGCCCCAGATGCCCCGCGCCGACAACGATCAGCCGGTGCTTGTTGTCCACACCGAGAATGTGGCCGATCTCGCCCCGCAGCTCGACAATGTTGTAGCCGTAGCCCTGCTGACCGAACTCGCCGAAGCAGCTCAGGTCCTGACGGATCTGGGAGGCCGTCACGCCCATGCGCTTGCCGAGCAGTCCGGAGGAAATGCGGACGATCCCGCGGGCGTGCAGCTCGTCAAGGTATCGGTAGTAGCGCGGCAGCCGCCGTATCACGGCGTCGGATATTCTTTCTTTCTTCATAACAGCCACTTCTTTTTCGAGGATTACTGACATTATAAAAGAAGTGAAAATAGTTGTCAACTTTTTTAACAATCTTTTAAGGCCATCCCGCGCCGCCGAGCGCCGTCTTTTGTGCAAATGAAACGCAGAAGTGTTAAAAAAATGTTAAATTCTGTAATTTTTGTCATTTGCGCGCGCTTCACGCAAGTGCTATAGTAGAATCTGCCGCATGCCGCGCCAATTCCTGTCGGCCTGCGGCCTTATTGATAAACAGAACTGTGTATTTGGGAGGCTTTCCATGATCTCTGCATATTTCTCCGACCTGAAGCGCGAATTTTCGGGCTACGGCGCAGCCGGGCTGATGAAGGACATGATGGCCGGGCTGACCGTCTGCGCGGTCGCGCTCCCGCTCGCGCTGGCCTTCGGCGTTTCCTCGGGCGCAAGCGCCGCGTCCGGTCTTGTCACGGCGATCATCGCCGGCATCGTGATCGCCGTTCTCGGCGGTGCGTCCTTTCAGATCTCCGGTCCGACCGGCGCGATGAGCGCCGTGCTGGCGGGCATCGTCGTCTCCTACGGCTTGCAGGGCGTATTCCTCGCCTGCTTTGCCGCCGGTGTGCTGATGCTGCTCGCGGGACTTCTCAAGCTCGGGCGGCTGATCGCCTTCATCCCCATGCCGGTCATCATGGGCTTTACCTCCGGCATCGCGGTCATCATCGCCATGGGACAGATCGACAATTTCTTCGGCGTTGTGTCGGAGGGAAGCTCCAACCTGCAAAAGCTGGCTTCCTACGGCCGCCTTGGCTTCCGCCCGGACTGGCAGAGCGTGCTGATCGGCGCGCTGGTGGTCGCCGTGATGCTTCTCTGGCCCAAAAAATGGAACGCACGCGTCCCCGGCTCGCTGGCGGGCGTCGTCCTTGCGACCGCCGTTTCCGCCATTGCGGGCATGGATTCTCTCGCCACGGTGGGAAGCATCCCCCGCACGCTGATGCTCGCCGAGCGGCTTACGCTGAGCGGCCTGAACCTCGCCATGGCGGAGGATCTGATCTCGCCGATCGTCACCATCGCCGCGCTCGGCATGATCGAAAGTCTGCTGTGCGGCGCGTCCGCGTCCCGCATGAAGGGCGAGCCGTTCAACGCGGATCAGGAGCTGATCGCGCAGGGCGTCGGCAACATTCTGCTGCCGCTGTTCGGCGGCGTGCCCGCCACCGCCGCCATCGCGCGCACCAGCGTCGCGGTGAAGTCCGGGCAGCAGACCCGGCTGACGAGCGTGTTCCACTCGCTCTTCCTGCTCGCGTCCATGTTCCTGCTCGGCGGCGTGATGGCCCGTCTGCCGCTTTCGGCGCTCGCCGGCGTGCTGATGGTCACGGCGTGGCGCATGAACGACTGGGACGGCATCCGCTATATCTTCCGCCACCGCTTCAAGTCCGGCATCAGCCAGTTCCTTGTTACGATGGTCGCCACGGTGGTCTTCGACCTGACCGTCGCCATCATTCTCGGCGTGGTCTACTCCGCCGTGCTCTACATGGCGAAGTCCAGCCATATCCGCATCGGCTTTTCCGCGATCGACGCAAACAAGCTCCGCTCCGTGGACGGAAAGCCCCCGGTCCTCGAGACCGCCGGCGTTGCCTATGTGACCGGCCCGCTCTTCTTCGGCGCGGTGGACGAATTCAACCGCCGCATGGCGGAGCTTCCGCCCTACGACCACGTGATCCTCTCCATGCGCGGAATGCCGAGCGTTGACGTCTCCGGCGTACAGGCCATGCTTGAGCTGTGCCGTTCGCTCAAGGCGCAGGGGCGGTCCGTCGCCTGCTGCGGCATGTCGGATTCCGTCCGCAGCTACTTCGACCGCGCCGGGATCACCGAGCTGCTCGGCGAGAACGCCTATTTCTGGAGCGCGGATCAGGCGATCCTCGACCTGCTGGATACCGAGATCGCCGAATGACCGCTCCGCTTCGCCGTTCCGCCGAACGGACATATAATATCAGCCCCGGGCAGGACCGCGCACGGTCCCGTCCGGGGCTGATACTGTTGATAAAGCGGTAAATTTTCCGGAACGGTAAGGAAGAGTGTGCGCGGGAAACCCAAGAGGGGTGTCCTGCGCTATTGAAATCAACGGTTTTCAGAACTTTTTCAAAGTTTTGAAAACCTGCTGACCGTATCGAAAATGTTTTTTCGATGCGGTCAGCCCCGGGCAGGACCGCGCACGGTCCCGTCCGGGGCTTTTTCAACAAAATCCAGCGGTCGCGTCCCAGCCTCTCCTCAGCTGTCGGATGCGCGGCACAGCGGCTCCCCGCGCAGACGGCGCAGGAAATACGCGGACAGGCACAGACACAGCAACTCGGATATGATCGGCGCATACCACACCGCGCCGCCGCCGAAAAGCGCGGCGAGGCCGAGCAGACTTGCGCTTTGCAGCGCCAGCCCGCGCCCCACGGAAATGCTGACGGCGGGGACCGGCCGCTCAAGCGCGGTCATAAAGCCGCCGATCACCACATTGAAGCCGACCGGCAGGTAGGACACGCTGTAGCGTCGAAAGGCGGCGACGGAGTATTCCGTCAGCGCCGCGTCGGCATGCGGCAGATAGACGCCCACGATCTGCGGCGCGAGAAGCCACAGCGCGGCGAACAGGACCGGAGCGAGCACGCCCACCGTCTTGAGCGCGCAGCGCAGCAGCTCCTCGCATTTCCCGCGCTCGCCCTTGCCGTAATAATAGCTCGCCAGCGGCTGAGCGCCCTGAGAAACGCCGACCATCAGGTTGATGACGACCGTGTTCACATAGGCGATCACCGTGTAGGTCACAACGCCGTCCGTTCCGATGCAGCGAAGCACCGTGCGGTTGAACAGAAAGATCATCGCGCCCGTGCACAGCTCCGTTACGCCGTCGGCAAGGCCGATGGGGAGCACTTTCCTGTACAGCCCCGGATCAAAGCGGAAGCGGCGGAGGCGAAAGGTGCATTTCCCGCCGAAAAAATGCACGAGATAGAGAACGCAGGTCAGCAGCTGCGACAGCCCCGTAGCGGCCGCCGCGCCGAACACGCCCATGTCCAGCCAGAAGATCGCCACATAGTCCAGCACGCAGTTGGTCAGGCAGCCCGCGATCACGGTGAACAGCGCGTAGCGGGGGAAGCCGTCCGTTTTCACAAGGACCTCGAGATTGTATGAGATCAGGAAGCACACGCTGAACGGCGCAAGGCCGAGCAGATACTCCTTGACGTAGCGCAGCGTCAGCTCGTCCGCGCCGAGCAGCAGCGCCGTCCGCTCCGCTCGGGCGAGCACGAAGACCGTGACCAGCGCCCCGATGCACAGAAGCGTTGCGAAGTTCTGCGAGAAAATTTCGTCCGCCTCGCGCCGCCTGCCCTGCGCAAGGCACACGGCAAGCAGCGTCGAGGTCCCCACCGCGAAAAGGATCGCGACGGAAAACAGCAGATTCGTAAAGGGCAGCGCCAGATTGACGGCGCTCATCGCGTATTCGTTCACGCCGATGGCGACCATCAGTCCGTCCACCATCGAGTAGAGCGAAAACACCATCAGCGACGCGACGGTCGCGGAGGCAAAGCGAAAAAAGTCATACCGCAGACTTTTCCCGGATACCAACAAAATAACACATCCTTTTCAAAGCTCCCGCCCGGCGGGACTCTCAGCGCACGGACGTGATCACGCCGAAGCGGTCATGGATCACATGACGCGGGCAGACCTCCGCGCACATGCCGCAGCTCAGGCAGAGCGCCTCGTCGATCACCGCATGGAACTGCTCGATGCGGATCGCATCGGCGGGGCACTTTTTCGCGCAGAGGCCGCAGCCGATGCAGCTCACGTCGCAGACCGTGCGCGCGCCGGTCTTGGTCGCCGCGTCGAAGCCCTTATCCAGATTGGAGCAGAGCGCCGTGATGCGGTTGTCCATCAGCCGAAGGCGGATCAGCTGACGCGGGCACTTGCGCGCGCACGCGCCGCAGCCGATGCACTTCGCCTCATCCACCTCGGCGCAGCCGAATTCGTTCAGATGGATCGCATCGAAGCGGCACGCGCCGATGCACGCCTCGCAGCCGATGCAGCCGTATGTACACAGCAGCTCTCCGTTCTCGTCCTTTTTGGCCCGGCAGCCGCCGCTGCAATAAACCGTCGCCACACGGGCGGGAAACTTTCGCTTGATCGCCATAATATTCTCCTCTTTTTCTGTTTATTCCTGCGGACGCACAGCGCCGCCGTATGCATAGGACCGCCGCACGGCGGTGGGTTCCCCGTTTTGCTCAGCGCCCACGCCCCGGCATGCGCGGCCGAAGCGTTTCGTAAAGCCCGTCCCGGCTGCTCTCGTCGATTTGGAACAGCTCCGCCTTCGGATGCGCGCGCACGCGCCGCAGAAAGGCCGTATCCTTCGGCTTCACCGCCGCAAGCACCGGCGTATCGCCGTCAAGCGCGCGAAGCACCGCCGCCTGGAACGCCGCGGCCTCATTCTCCAGAAAGCCCAGCTCGTCCATCAGCAGCACGCCCCCCGCCGGCGCGGCAAGATACTCCACTCCAAGCGTATCGAACACGTCGGCATAGCGCCTGCTCGAGCGCCCGTCGCAGACGCCGACAAGGTTCTCCCTGCCGCTGCGCCGCTCCTCCTCCGGAAGGGCGGCGGGGTAAATGTAGATGGGATAAAAGCCGTTTTCATCCGGAACGGCAAGCCGTTTGGTCACAAAGCCGCCCAGCGGACGCGGATCGTCCGCGAGCAGACGGCGGAGCAGCGTCGATTTCCCGACGCCGCGCTCGCCGCAGATCAGAATATGCGGTTTACTCATATCGACGCCTCCGAAATGTCCCGGGCGCAGAAGCGGAACAGACACAGCTTTTTCTTATGCGGAAGGTAATACGGAAACTCCTCGGACGGCCCCGCCGTCAGGCGCGCCGCGATCTCCTCTCTTGAGAGCGCGCGGTCCGCGCTGCGGTTGTATATCTGAAAAAAGCGCTCCGCCGCCGCAAGCGAACGAAAGGGCTGGCCGAACTCCGCCGAAAAGCGCTCGGCGCGGTACGGAACGCCCCGTTCCCGCAGGGCGCGGGCGGTGCTTTCCGCCGTGAAATCGCCGAGGCTCTCTTCGCCGGCGCTGAAGCGGTGGCTCGCATAATCGCGCTTGACCAGAAACACATCCCCGGCGCACTGCCGCGCAGCAATGCGCAGCGTCTCCTCCACGCCGCCGAACAGACAGAACACCATCGCGTCATAGGGCCGCGCCGGCGCAGCGTCCGCGATCTCGGCGCAAAGCGCCGTCAGTCCGCCGCAGGGCGGCTGCCGCCGAAGCTCTTCGATCGCGCGGGAGGAGCGGTCCACCGCCGTCACATGCGCACAGTGCGGCGCGAGCGCGAGGCTGAGCCAGCCCATGCCGCAGCCCGCATCGCAGACCCGTGCGTTCGGCGGAAGCTGCGGCGCGATCCTGCGCGCGATCGTCTGATAGTAATCGCTGAACGAAACCGCGTCGCGCAGATAGGCGACGCTCTCCTCCGTCCAAAGCACTATGCGCTCCCCCTTCCGCGTTCCAAAGCCTGTCCGCCGCGCCCTTCGGCGGTCCGCACGGCTGACGGGAAAAGCGGCTGAAATCGAAGTGCAACGACTATCTTCTGATCATTGTACCACATTTTTTCCGCTCTGCCAACTGAAAATTGCGGAAAAAGCCGTTTCGCTCAGTTCTGCCGGTGGACGGATTCCGCGCAAAGCATGGGATAGCGTATGAGTGCGCTGCCGTCAAGCTTCTCCCGGTGCAGCTCCACGGCGGTGATACGACGGTTCGTATAGGTCGTGTAGTAGTAGATCCCACGGTCCGCGTTCCAGCAGCCGGTGTAGATCGTTAGCTCATACGTTCCCGGCGACACCTCGCAGCAGCCCCTCGTCTGCTCGACGGAGCCGAGGATGTGGAACAGCTGGCCCACGCTCTCCTCCTCGCCGTCTCCGGAAACGGCGTGCAGCCTTGTGAAGGCGGCTCTGACGAAGCGGGAGGCGGAGGAAAGATCTCCCGGCAGACCCATCGCTCCCATGCCCCGGCTGTAGGCGGCAAGCGGGAGGCGGTCGGAAAAGCGGTTCACCGGCGGCGCCGGCGACAATCCCATATAATTGTTGAGGGAGAACATCTGCTGCATGAAGGGCGGGTTGTTTGTCAGAACGCCGGCGGGATCGTCGTAAACCGCCAGACCGCCGCCCGTCGGCTCGACCACAGCCGCGCCGCTCCTGTCCGCAATAAGCCAGTGGAGCTGTGCCGCCGGCAGTCCCCCGCCGAACGGAATGTTCTCCGGCTCAAGCCCGCGAAGAAGCTCGCGCGCCTGTCCGAGCGTGGCGCAGCGGCTCAGCACGAACGGGATCAGCTCATACGGCGCAACGCCCCGGCGGGAGCTTCCCGGCTCCCGATACTGCGCGTTCCCGACGAAATTCAGCCCCGCCATGCCCAGCCCCTTTTCGTTCACCGCGTCGTAGTAAAGCGGATAGTCCCGGGCGACGTGCGCCGTCCCGATCATGGCATAGTGCGAATCCGTCCGCTCCCCGCAGTGAAAGGAAAAGGGATAGCGTCTCGGCGTCACCGTGATCTCTTCGCCGTAGGAAAATTCATAGTCCAGCGTGCGTCCCATGTAGAAATCCTTTGTCTGATAGGTTGCCGCAGTACACATAGGCCCCTCCGAAAACGTAAATTTTCAATAGTATGCCGCGCCGCGCACAGCCCCATTCTCCAAGACCGTCCCTCCCGTTTTGTGCCAAACTGCCAAAAAACATCCGCGATTTTACAAAAGGCTTGAAAAAAGGAGAAATCAGTGCTATTCTGATAGGTAGTGCCGCGCAAAAAAGAAACTGCGGGTAATTTTTGGAAGCCTTTTCGTATCCACAGTCGTCTGCCGGCGCGCTGTCATTTGGCAAATCAAAAGGAGAAGGAGAAAGAGAATGAAAAACCCGGACAAGCAGCCCCGCATTGAAAACGTATATCAATTGGAGGGGCGCGTACCCATCGCAAAGGCGATCCCGTTCGGCTTGCAGCATGTTCTCGCCATGTTCGTGGCGAACATCGCTCCGCTGATCATCATCGCCTCCGTCGCCGTCTACAACGGCGAGCCGTTCACCGCGATCGGAACGGCGAAGCTTCTGCAAAACTGCATGCTGATCGCCGGTATCGGCACCATGCTCCAGCTCTACCCGATCTGGAGGATCGGCTCCGGCCTTCCGGTCGTCATGGGCGTGAGCTTTACGTTCCTCGCCGCCTGCCTTTCCACGGCCTCGCAGGATTACGGCATTATGATCGGCGCGATCATCGTCGGCGGCTGCTTTGAGGGCATCCTCGGCCTGACGGCGAAGTATTGGCGTAAGTTCATCTCCCCCATTCTTTCCGCCTGTGTGGTCGTCTCCATCGGTCTGAGCATCCTGAGCGTCGGCGTTTCCTCGTTCGGCTCCTCGTCCGCGTACCCGCTCGGCTCCTGGCAGAACCTGCTCGTCGCCGTCATCACGCTGACCGCCGCGCTCATCTTCCACACCACGCTCAAGGGCGTCGCCAAGCAGCTGTATGTTCTGCTGGGCATGATCGTGGGCTATGTGGTGTCCATCTTCTTCGGCATGGTCGATTTCTCCGCGATGGGCGAGACCATCGGCGAGCTGGGCATCGTCGCCATTCCGCAGCTGTGCGCCTTTAAGCCGCAGTTCCAGCCCGGCGCGATCCTTTCCTTCTGCCTGGTGTTCATCGTCTCCGCGGTGGAAACCATCGGCGACACCACCGCATGCTGCACCGGCGGTCTGGGCCGTGACATCACGGCGGAGGAGGTCTCCGGCTCCCTGTGCGTGGACGGCTTCGCCTCCGCGCTCTCCGGCGGCGTGTTCGGCTGCTCCCCCATCACGTCCTTCAGCCAGAACGTCGGCCTCATCTCCATGACGCACGTCGTCAACCGCTTCACCATCATGTTCGGCGCGCTGGCGATGATCCTCGGCGGTCTGTTCCCGCCCATCGGCGCGTTCTTCACGACGCTGCCCGACTGCGTGCTCGGCGGCTGCACGGTCATCATGTTCGGC
>CAKTJA010000018.1 GCA_934567115.1 uncultured Oscillospiraceae bacterium | reverse complement strand
CCGTGAGCATGTCGATCGTTTCGATCGTCGCGGCGCAGATGGCGGGCGCGAGCGAGTTCGAGAAAAGGTACGGGCGGCTGCGCTGACGCAGAAGCTCGACGATCTCGCGCTTCGCAGCGGTGTAGCCTCCGGAGGCCCCGCCCATGGCCTTTCCGAACGTGCCGGTGAGAATGTCTACCCGGCCCATCACGCCGCAGTATTCCGGCGTGCCGCGCCCGCGGCTGCCCATGAAGCCGACGGCGTGACTGTCGTCCACCATCACAAGCGCGTCGAACTCGTCGGCGAGGTCGCAGATCCCGCGAAGATCGGCAATGTAGCCGTCCATGGAAAATACGCCGTCCGTGGCGATGAGGAGCCGCTTGCAGCCGGCCTCCCGCGCGGCGGAGAGCTGGGCGCGCAGATCGTCCATGTTGCTGTTTTTATAGCGGTAGCGGTGCGCCTTGCACAACCGCACGCCGTCGATGATGCTTGCATGGTTCAGCTCGTCGGAGATCACGGCGTCGTCCGCGCCGAGGAGCGTTTCAAAAAGACCGCCGTTCGCGTCGAAGCAGGAGGAGTAGAGGATCGCGTCCTCCATGCCGACAAAATCGGCGATTTTGCGCTCAAGCGTTTTGTGGATCTCCTGCGTTCCGCAGATGAAGCGCACGGAGGAGAGGCCGAAGCCCCACCGGTCGTAGCTGGCTTTCGCGGCGGCGATCAGGCGCGGATGGTCGGACAGGCCGAGGTAGTTGTTTGCGCACATGTTGACCACGCCGTGCGCGGCGGTGGTGTCGATGCGGTTCCTCTGCGGCGTTGTGATGATGCGCTCGTCCTTGCGGGTCCCCGCCTCGCTGATGGCGGCAAGCTCCGCGCGGTAGCTTTCATAGGCTGATTTCATGGCGGCTCCTCCTTATCGCTTCGTCCAGTCGAGAATGACCTTGCCGCTCATGCCGCTGTGCATGGCCGCGAAGCCCTTCTCAAATTCCGTGTAGTGAAAGCGGTGCGTGATGGCGGGGGTCAGATCAAGCCCGCCCTGCACCATATAGCTCATCTGATGCCAGTTGTCCAGCTTCCTGCCGTAGATGCCCTGAAGCGTCAGACCTTTTCCGATGATCTGGTTCATATCCAGCGAAACGTCGCCGTTGCCAAGTCCGAGAAGGCTGATCTTGCCGCCGTTGCGCATCACGCCGATCATCTGCCGCAGCGCGGAGCCGGAGCCGGACATCTCAAAGCCCACGTCAAAGCCCTCGACCAGCCCCTGCTCCTTCATCGCGAGCGTCAGGTCCTGCCGCGCGGAGTTGACGGCGGCGTCCGCGCCCATCCTTCGGGCAAGCTCAAGGCGGTATTCGTTCAGGTCCGTGACGACCACGCGGCGCGCGCCTGCGTACTTTGCGATGGCAACGGCGAGAATGCCGACCGGACCCGCGCCGGTAATGAGCACGTCCTCGCCCACGAGGTTGAACATCAGCGCGGTGTGCGTCGCGTTGCCCACCGCGTCGAACATAGCGACCACGTCCTCGTCAAGCGAGGGGTCGATGAGAATGACGTTGCGCGCGGGGATGCAGACATACTCGGCAAACGCGCCGTCGCGGTCCACGCCAACGCTGAAGGTGTTTTTGCACCACTGGATGTTGCCCGTGTGGCAGTTGCGGCAGTGACCGCAGGTGATGTGCCCCTCGCCGGAGACGCGCTGGCCGACCGCGAGGCCGGTCACGCCCGCGCCGACGGCGGCGATCTCGCCGACGTACTCGTGCCCGATCACCATGGGCGGGCGGACGTGCTGCGCCGCCCACTCGTTCCAATCGTAAATGTGTACGTCCGTGCCGCAGATGGCGGTCTTGTGGACCTGGATGAGCACCTCGCCGGGGCCGGGCTCGGGAACGGGGACCTGCCGCAGCTCCAGCCCGGGGGCGGGGGACGGCTTAACAATGGCGTCCATCATACGCATAGAAAAGTCCTCCATACAAAGACGATGTACTTGCGGTTTGTTCTCTTGATAAGGACAGTTTATTCCGGACGGAGCAAAAAGTCAATCGAAAGTTCCGCCGCGCTGCTCCAGCTCGTCAAGCGTCAGGGAAAAGCTGTCCATGCAGTTTTCCATAAAATAGTCCAGCTCCGGAAGGGCCATCGCGTCAAGCGCGGCGCGGGTCTGCGCGGCGGCGCGGCGGAACTCCGTGTTGCCGGCCTTAAGCTCTTCGACGCACTTGATGTAGGCGGACAGCTTATCCGCCGCCTTGACCAGCGTACACACCTGCTCGTCCGTGCACCGGAGGAGCGGCGCGTAGTCGTCCCGGAGCGCCTCCGGCAGCGTGGAGAGGAGGCGGTCGCACGCGACGGCCTCCACGCGGCGGTACGCGTCCGTGATCTCCGGATCGTGGTATTTGATCGGCGTGGGCATGTCGCCCGTGAGGATCTCGGGCGCGTCATGGTAAAGCGCTGCGGCGGCGGCCAGCCCCGCGTCAACGCTGCCGCCGTACACCCGGTTCCGGATGACGGCGAGCGCGTGCGCAAGCACGGCGACCATATGGCTGTGCTCCTGAACGTTTTCGGAAAGCGTGTTGCGCATCAAGGCCCAGCGCGTGATGTAGCGCAGACGGGCGATATAGGCGAAAAAGTGATGCTTCATCGGTCAGCCCTTGATCTCTCCGCGCAGGACCCCGCCGTCCACGGCGCGGATGCGCACGTTTTTTACCGTGTTGTGCAGACCCTTCTCCGCCACGGTCACGCTCATGTAGTTCGGCGCGTGGCCGATGCTGCCCTCTCCGTGCTCCTGCTCGAAAAGCACAGGAAAGACTCTGCCGACGCAGCGCTCGAGATAGGCGCGGTGCATCTCCTCCGCGACGGCGGACGCGGCGGCGGCGCGCTCCTCCCGCACACGCGGCTCGACCTGCTCCAGCTGCGCGGCCTTTGTGCCGGGGCGGATGGAGTAGGGGAAGATGTGCATGGACGCAAAGCCGCAGCTGCGGATGAACGTGAGGGTCGCGGCAAATTCCTCCTCCGTCTCGCCGGGGAAGCCGGTGATCAGATCGGTCGTGACGGCGGGATCGTCGAAAAACTCCCGCAGCAGGGCGACGGACTCAAGGTAGCGCGCGGCGCTGTATCTGCGGTTCATGCGCCGAAGCGTCTCGTCGCACCCGGATTGCAGCGAGAGGTGGAAATGCGGGCAGAGCGAGCCGAGCCTTACCGCCCGCTCGCAGAACTCGCGCGTGACGGTGCGCGGCTCGAGTGAGCCGAGGCGCAGGCGCATCCCGCCGCCCTCGCGGTCGATCAGCTCAAGCAGGTCGATCAGGCCGGTTCCGTCCTTGAAGTCCTGCCCGTAGGAGGATATCTCGATGCCGGTAAGCACAAGCTCGCGGTAGCCCTGCGCGCGGAGGGAGCGGACCTGCGCCGCAGCCTCGTCCGGCGGCAGCGAGCGGACCGGTCCGCGCGCGAAGGGGATGATGCAGTAGGAGCAGAAATTGACGCAGCCGTCCTCCACCTTGAGCATGGCGCGCGTGCGGCTTGTCATCCCGCCGGCGGGCAGCACCTCGAACGAGCGGCGGCGCAGCGCGTCGTCCACCTCGGCGATGGTGCGGCGCGTCCGCGCGGTCTCCTCCAAAAGGTCGAGGAGCCTTGCGCGGTCGTTCGTTCCCATCAGAAGGTCTGCGCCAAGCGTGCGCGCCTCGTCCTCGTGCGTCTGCACATAGCAGCCGCAGGCCGCCACCACGGCGGACGGATTGTTTCTCCTCGCGTGGCGGACCGCCCAGCGGGACTTTTTGTCGCTCACCGCCGTGACGGAGCAGGTGTTGATGATGTAAGCGTCGGCGGCGCCCTCAAAATCCGCGATCTCGTGCCCGCGGCGGACGATCTCCTGCTCAAGCGCCTGGGTCTCGTATTGGTTCACCTTGCAGCCAAGGGTGTAAACAGCGATTTTCATGCAATTTCGATCCTCAGTTCCCGCGTTTACCGGCAAAGAGGAGGGACGCGGACGACCGGCCTCTTGCTTTTCGCGGTTTTTCTGCGTATAATCATATATTGTTTTACGTTTGATTGCAAGTCCAAAGAAAGGATTTGATCCTGCCATGATCTATCTTGACCACGCCGCCACCACGCCCGTCGCCCGCGAGGTCGCGGACGTCATGTATGATGTGATGCTCAACGGGAGCGGGAACCCCAGCTCGCAGTACCCCGCCGGGGCGGCGGCGAAGAAACGGCTGGAGGCGGACCGGGCCGTTATTGCGTCGGCGCTCGGCTGCAAGCCGGACGAGCTTGCGTTCACCTCCTGCGGCACGGAGAGCGACAACTGGGCCATCTCTCTCGCGCTGCATCAGAACCGTCATGTGGGGCGGCACATCATCACCACCGCCGTGGAGCACAGCGCCGTGCTGGAGCCCTGCCGCCGGCTGGAGCAGGAGGGCTTCTCCGTGACGCGCCTTATGCCGGACAGAAACGGGAACATCGACGCGCGACAGGTCGCCGACGCGCTGCGGGAGGACACGGCGCTTGTGAGCATGATGCTCGTGAACAACGAAACGGGCTGCATTTTTCCCGTGGAGGAGACCGCGCGGCTGCTGCGCGAGCGCGGCTCGAAGGCGCTGCTGCATACGGACGCGGTTCAGGCGTTTTTGAAGCTGCCCTTCCGGGCGGACGCGCTGGGGGCGGACCTCATCTCGCTCAGCGGACACAAGCTCAACGCGCCGAAGGGCGTGGGGGCGCTGTATATCGGTCCGCGCTGCCGTGCGGTGCGCCCGCTGCTTCTCGGCGGCGGACAGGAGCGCGGACTGCGCTCCGGGACCGAGGCGACCGCGCAGATCGCGGGCTTTGCGAAGGCGGTCGAGCTTCGGCTGGACCGGTATGAGGAGAAGCTTGCCCATATGGCGCAAATCCGGGACTATGCCGAGCGGGAGCTGCTCGCGCTGGACGGCGTGGTGCGGGTCGGGGACGGCCGCGCGCCGCACATTCTGGCGGTCTCGCTTGTGGGCTACCCGAGCGCGAACATCGTCACGGAGCTGGGCGCGCGGGGGATCTGTGTCAGCGCGGGCAGCGCTTGCCATCGCGGGAAGCTCAGTCATGTCTACGCCGCCATGAAGCTGGATAAGCGGACCGCCGCCGGCGTGCTGCGCGTCAGCTTCGCCCCGGAGACGACGTATGAGGAGATCGACGCGCTGGCGTCCGCTCTGCGTGCGCACAGGGATTCCCGCTTCCCCATGCTGTGAGCAGGACCCTCACGCCGCTGTACAACTCGGAACGCGGGAGGCGGGACCGTTCCCGCGAAAAGCCGAAAAAATCGGGAGAGGCTGCCGAAAAAACGCAGCTTCTCCCGACTTTTGTTGTTTTTGTAAGCACTTTCGATCGAAAGACACTACGGCGCTCGCTCCTCCAGCACGACGGTCACCTCGAAAAATTCCCCGTCCCGCCAGAGCCGCAGCGTCATGCCGTCTCCGACGGCGTGACGGTGGCGCACACGCAGCAGATCGCTCGAGGTCATAACGCGTTCGCCGTCCGCCTCGACGATCAGATCGTCCGTCCGCACGCCGGCCTTATCGCCGGCGGCGCCGGGATCGACCGAGTAAACGCGCAGCACCTGCTCTCCGTCCGGAAGATAGGCCGGCTCGGTCGCGACCGAAATGCCGAGCACCGGCTCGCCAAGCACCTTGCCGCAGCGGAGCAGGTCGTTTATCATATACGCGGATGACGAGATCGGGATCGCGAAGCCAAGCCCTTCGACGCTCGCGTCGGAGTAGCGGCTCATGCCCATCTTCATCACATTGATGCCCACGACCTGACCGTACCGGTTGATCAGCGGTCCGCCGGAGTTCCCGTTGTTGAGCGCGGCGTTGGTCTGGATCAGCGTCATGGAAACGCCGTCCACCATCACGTCGCGGTTGATGGCGGAAACGATGCCGTCAGTCAGCGTGCCGCGTAGCTCAACGCCGAGCGGGTTTCCGATGGCGTACACGGTGTCGCCCACGCTCAGCGCGTCCGAGTCGCCGAATTCCGCGGCGGGAAGGTTCTGCGCCGAACGGCCCTCCGTGTCCTCGGCCTTGATGACGGCGAGGTCCTTCTCCGCGTCGCGGCCGACGAGCTTTGCGGAAAAGCTCTCTCCCGTGTCAAGCACGATGATGCATTCCTCGCCGCCCTCGATCACATGCGCGTTGGTGATCACATAGCCGTCGGAGGTCATGATAACGCCCGTGCCGATGGATACGCCGCCCTGCGCCAGACCCGTCACAACGGTCACGGTGGAGGGGTTGACCCGCTGGTAGACCTCCTGAATGCTCAGCTCGTCGCCGTGTCCGCTGTTATAGCTCAGGCGGACGCCGTCTTCGGCCTGAACGGTGGGGATCGTTGTCCCGGCGTCTTCGTGCTCGAAGATTAGGCCGTACGGGGGATCGTAGTCGTAATAATCGTAGTAGTCATAATAGTCGTAGTACCCGTAAAACACATCCGGCAGCAGACCGAACCACCACAGGGCGAACGCGGCTGCGAGGACGGAAACGGCTGCGGCTGCGGAGATCAGAAATATCTTCAATCCCCGGTGAGCGCGGCGGCGGGGCGGGTCCTCCGCGCGGACCGGCTCCTCCCGTCTTCCGGGCAGGGGACAGCTTTGAATGTAGTAGGCGGCGCGGGGCTTCGGCTCGGCGACGTACTCCAGCACGACCTCCTGCGGCGCGTCGTCGTTCAAGAAATTTTTTCCGTTTTCGTTCATATACGCTCCTGAAAGTTATTGTACGCTCAGGCTGTTGGCAAGGGACAGCGTAAAGGCGAAGGTGGTCACGCCGTTTTCGCTGGTCACAGCGATATGCTCTCTGTGCTGCTCCAGAATGGTTTTGACGATATACAGCCCGAGGCCCACGCCGTCCTTATCCTCGCTGCGCGACTTGTCGCTTTTGTGGAAACGCTCGAAAAGCAGGGGGATCTCCTCCGCCTGGATCGTGTCGCCCTCGTTCCGCACGGAGACGACGGCCTTCCCGTTCGTCACCGAAAGACCGAGGTAGAGCGTCGAGCCGGGGCGGGCGAATTTCGCCGCGTTTTCAAGCAGGTTGTAGATGACCTGCGTGATCAGGTCGTTGTCGCCCAGCACGGTGACGCTCTCGTCCGGGATGTCGGCCTCGACATCAAGCCCGCGCTCCGTGATCTTCTTCTCCATCGAGATGAGCACGCGGCGCATGCTCTCGCACACGTCGAACGGCGCTTTGCTGCGCAGCGCCTCGCGCGACTGGAGCTGCGACACCTCGAGCATGCGGCGGACCAGACGCGACAGGCGGCGGCTCTCGTCGGAGATGATGCGGAGATATTCCTTTTCCCGCTCGGGGGGGATGGTGCCGTCGAGGATGCCGTCGGTATAGCCGGCGATGGTGGTCATGGGCGTTTTCAGCTCATGCGAGATGTTGGCGATGAACTCCCGGCGCTGGCGCTCGGTCTCCTGAAGGGAGTCGGCCATGGTGTTGAACGAGGCGGCAAGCTCGCCGATCTCGCCCGCGCCGTAGTCGTGCATGCGGGTGTCGAAATTTCCTTCGGCGAACGAGCGCGTCGCGGCGGCCATCTCGCGGATGGGGCGCGACTGGCGCATGCTCACCCATGCGGAGGCGACGAACGCAAGCAGCAGCACGATCACGCTCGTCATCAGAAACATGGCGAAAAACGCGCGCCACATCGCCGTCAGCCGCGCGGTCTCCGTCACGGCGAAGACGATGCCCGCCGTCCACGCGTCGGACTCGATCGGCACGCCGACGACGAAGCGCTTGCTCTCGTAGATCCCGCCGAGCGTGGTGCGCGCGGCGTAGCGCTCGCCGGAGAAGACCGTTTCCACCGCCCCGGACGGGACGGTCAGCACACGGTTGACAAGGCTCTCGTCCGTTGTAAGAAGGACGCTCCCCTCCGTGCTGCAAATGAGGAAGTCCACGTCGGTCATCGACGCGGCGATGCCGGCCATCTCCCGCATGTCGCGCACGTCGCCGCCGGCGACGTAGGAGGCGACGAGCCGGGCGACCACGCCCGCCTTCTGCGCCATCTCGTCGCTGCGCTCGTCCACCGCGTAGGCGTAGCTGAGCGCGAAGAACGACGCGCCGAGCAGCGCGAGCGTCAGCATCACGATGCCGGCCGACAGGGCGAAGTTCTGCCAATAGATCGTCCGGAACCGCTGGGGCAGCTTCAATTGCCTGAGCCTCATGACTTCTTCACTTCGAACTTATAGCCCACGCCCCAGACGGTCTTCAGCTCCCACTGGTCCGAGACGTTTTCGACCTTCTCACGCAGACGCTTGATGTGAACGTCTACGGTGCGGCTGTCGCCGAAGTAGTCGAAGCCCCACACCTCGTCGAGCAGCTGATTGCGCGTGTATACGCGGTTCGGCGTCGCGGCGAGGTGATAGAGAAGCTCAAGCTCCTTGGGGGGCGTGTCAATCCGCTTGCCGTCCACGATCAGCTCATAGGAGTCAAGGTCGATGATGAGCTTGTCGAACATCAGGCGTTTTTTGGTGTCCGCGGGGATCTCCGTGCGCCGCAGGACTGCGTTGATGCGTGCGATCAGCTCCTTCATTTCAAAGGGCTTGACCAGATAATCGTCCGCGCCCATCTCAAGGCCGTGGATGCGGTCGTTGACCTCGCCCTTTGCGGTGAGCATGATGATGGGGCACTTGGAGCTTTCGCGGATCTTCGCGCACACGCTCCACCCGTCGAGCACGGGCAGCATCACGTCGAGCAGAACAAGGTCGGGCGCGCGGCGGTTGAACTCCTCCACCGCGCGTCCGCCGTCGGACGCGATGCGGACCTCAAAGCCCTCCTTTTCAAGATACATGCGGATCAGGTCTGAAATGTTGTTGTCGTCTTCTACCACAAGAATATTGCGCGCCATGGCGGAGCCCTCCGTTTTATCTTCGGCCGGCGCGCCGCGTTCGGACGCGCCGGTCCCGGTTTAAGCCTGTTGTACTATTATAGCCGGTTTTCCGGCGTTTTCCTGAACATTTTGTAAATCCGCGCGGACGCTAAGCCGCGACCTCATTAAGCGCGGCGACCGTGCAGCTTTCGGTGCGCAGACGGCCCAGCGCCGTGCCGAGGTATGAGGACAAATCCGCGTCCGCCCCCAGATAGAGCCGCACGCTTCCGTACTCAAGCGCCCACTTGAGGGCGGTCTCCGCCCAGCGGTTCCCGCTGCGCGAAAAATCGGACGCGTTCACCGTCAGCGGACAGTAGCCCGCCTCCTTCAGGGCGGCGCGCAGCTCGCCGCTCCCGCCGTCGGGGTAGACCAGACGGGTCCGGATGCTCGCGGCGTTCCACAAAAGCGCGTTCCCGCGCTCACACAGGGCGAGCGCCTCCTCCGCGCTCTCCGCGCCGATGCGGAGGGCGACGGCGTTCCCAGTCGCCGCAGCGCGGCGGACAAGGTCGCCGCAGCGCTCGATCGTCTCCGGCGTGAGGAGCAGCGTCGCGCGGCAGCCGCTCGTGCCGAGCACGGAGAGCAGCCTCTCGCCCTCGTCCGCGTCGGACACGGGCAGCAGCAGGTAAACGGTCATGTCGTCTCTACGCACCGGCGTCTGCGGCTGCGCGGGCGATTCCGTCTGCGAGGTCTGACCCGAAGAGGCGTGGGCGCGCTCGTACTGGGCGTAGCGCTTCTGAATGGGGGAGGTCGCCGCGTCGATGAACGCCTCGTCCGAAAGCACCGCGTCCTCGCTGCGGATGCGCAGAAGGTATCCGTAGGTGATCTTCGTGCTGGAGTATTTCAGACCGAATATTCTGGCGACCGCGGCGACCGGGAAAAAGACCGTGTCGCCCTTTACCACAGCCGAGCCGGCGTAGCGCTCGCCGGTGATCTTATTTTCCATCGTGCCCTCGGCAAGGTCGCAGTACAGCGCGCTCTGCTGGCGGATCAGCAGGGCGATGGACGCCTCGCGGTTGTAGTAATATTGAATGCCGAGGTCCGCGCCGTCCACCGAGGAGCCGGCGACGTAAAGCGAGCCGCCCTGCCAGAAGGGCATCGTCGCGTCGTTCAGGTCGCACATGCGGTCGTTGACGGCGGTGAAGTACAGCGTCGGCGCGGCGTCCGCCGCAGGCACGGCGAGCGCGGCAAGCAGCACCGCGCACAGCAGAAGGCACAGTCCGCGTTTCCAGACGCTCATATACGCCTCACCCCTTCCGGGTCAAAAATTCAAGTATAGTATAGCAAATTTCCGCCGGCTTTGCAACGCCTTGTTAATCCGCCCACCGCACGACCTGCGCGCCGGTGAAATAATGCTCCAGAATTTCCTCGCAGGTCTTGCCCTCCTTGGCCATCGCGTTCGCTCCGTACTGGCTCATGCCGACGCCGTGACCGTAGCCGGTGACGTGGAAGGTGAGGCCGCCGTCCTCCGCTTCCACCGTGAAGGACGGCGAGCGCAGACCGAGGATCGTGCGCAGCTCGTTGCCCTTGACCGTCACGCCCCCGACGCGGAGCGTGGAGACGAAGCCGGCGTCGTTGCGCCGAAGGTCGGTGATGAAGCCGGACGCGTCGGAGCCGAGCTTTGCCTGCGGGTACGCGGCGAGGAAGCGCTCGCGGAATTCCCCAGCGGTGAAGTGTACGCTGGAGTAGTAATTCGGCACAAGGGCCTCGGTCTCCGGACTGTCCACGCTTTGCAGGTACGGCAGGTCGCCCTGCCACACCTCGGCCGCGCCCTGCGTGTGTCCGGCGGAGGAGGAGAAAAAGACGGCGAGTACCGGCGCGTCGTCGTAAACGATGACCTCGCCGTCCGTTTCCGCAACGGCGCGGGCAAGCTTTTCCTCGTAGTAGAGCGCGGACGCGCCCCAGAGCGCGGCGGCGTCCTCCGCCGACATGTAGGCCTTGCAGCAGGTGATGTCGTCGCAGGCGTCCGCGTCCGGGTGGCGCTCGATGGTCCCCCAGGACATTTTGTGCAGCGTATAGGTCCGCGCGGCGATGACCTGTGCCTTGAGCGCCTCCGGTTCGAAGGAGGCCGGCATCTCCGCGCGCAGCACGCCGAGCAGGTATCGGTCCATGGTCATTTCCTCCGTCGCGCCGTTGTGCAGGATGCGCAGCGTCCGTTCGCTGTCCGCTATGGCGGGAGCGGCCTGCGGCTGGGCGGGGTCTTCCTGCACGGCGGGGGTCTCCGTGCCGCCGTCGGGGGGCGCGAAGCCCCATGCGAGCACAAATAAAAGGACGGCAAGCGTCAGTCCGATGCGAAGCGCGTTTTTCATTGTCGGGTCCTCCTCATCCGTTCATCAGGGTTTCTCCGCGCGGAGCGTCTTTTCTCTGAACAGTCTATGAGAAGTTGTCCCGAAGATGAACCATGCCTTGCCAAACAGCCGGGGACATGCTACAATAACCCTGCCGCGTTCGCCTCCGGCGAGGACGGCGCGCGGGAGCTGCCCCGGCTCCGCGCGGATTTTCTGCCGAAAGGACGTATTTTTTCATGAGACGTGCCGATCATCTCTGGATCATTTTTCCGCTGCTGGCGGTCCCCGCCCGTATTTATGAGTTGAAAAACAATCTCGACGGCGCGGGACTGCCCATCGGCGGTTTTCCGTATCTGCCCGCTGTGCTGGCGCTTGCGGCGCTGGCGTTCCTCATCTCCGCGCGGAAGCTCCCGGAGCGCGATTCCGTCACCGGCGGGCTGACGGAGCTGTTCCGCTTTGACGGGCAGCTCACGCTTGCCGCCGCCGTTTCCGGGGCGTTTCTGCTGATCGTCTCCGCCGCGCTGCGGCTCGTCACCGGCGGCTTTGCGACGCTGGACGCGATCCTTGCGATATTTCTCGCCGTTTCCGGGGCGGCGCTGCTCTATGTCCTCGTCTCGCTGCGGCGCGGAAAGCGCTTTGAACCGGTGGCGCTGCTCGTTCCGGTGTGCTGCCTTGTGGTGCAGCTGATCGCGGTCTACCGCGCCAACGCCCGCGACAGTGTGCCGCTGCACTTTTATGCGGAGCTGCTCGCGGTCGCCGCGCTGTGTCTTTCCGCGCTTTACTTCGCCGCGTTCGCGTACCGCTGCGGTTCGCCCCGCGCCTTTACGGTTGCCGCGCGGATGGCCGCCGTTCTGACGGCCGCAAGCTGTGCGGACATGGCGCTTGCGCACCGGCTCCCCGGCCTTGCCGCCTGCGTCGGCGCGCTGCTTCTGCTGCTCGCCCTGCTGGAGGCGGCGGGGAACTTCGAGGGCTGACGACGGCTTTCGGAGCGTCCGGAGCGTGAAATAAAATAGGAAAACAGGAAAAACGGCTGCCTAAGCAGCCGTTTTTCCTACAATAAAGCGGGAAATTCCCCGTGACGGTAAGGAAGAGTGTGCGCGGGAAACCCAAGAAGGGTGTCCTGCGCTGTTGAGATCAACAGGTTTCAGAGCTTTTTCAAAGCTCTGAAACCTTATTCGGCGGGGAGAAAAGACTTTTTCGACACGCTGAAACAGGAAAAACGGCTGCCTAAGCAGCCGTTTTCCTATTGATTGGAAGATTGGATGAAAAGAAGCTATTGTCTCTTGCAACTATTAAATTACAGGGTTAGTTTTAACAAAGTTCGCGTCAGTTGTTAAAAAAATATTAAATCACGCAAAATATCACAGAAAATTTTCGGAGGTCCGGCCGCGCCCCTCCGCTCCCCTTGCCGCCGTCACGGGAGCTTATCCGGACGCAGACTGCGGAAAAAATCCCGCAGCACGGCGCGGCACTCGTCCGCAAGGATCCCGCCGACAAGCGCCGGCGTGTTGGCGAACGGCTCCATGTACAGGTTCAGCACGCCGCCGCATGCGCCCGCCGCACGGTCGCGCGCGCCGTAGTAGACGCGGGCGATTCTTGCGTTCAGGATCGCCCCGGCGCACATCGGACATGGCTCGAGCGTGACGTAGAGCGAGCAGCCGTCCAGCCGCCACGAGCCGAGGCGTTCGTTCGCCATGGCGATGGCCTCCATTTCGGCGTGCGACGCAGCGGAGCGCTTTTCCTCCCGGCGGTTGCGCCCGAAGCCGACGACCTCGCCCTCCCGCACGATCACGCAGCCGACCGGCACCTCGCCGGCGGCGGACGCCTCCCGCGCGAGCGCGAGAGCCTGCGTCATAAAGATCTCGTGTTCGTCCATCGCCCGGCCTCCTGCGGTTTAAATTTCGGAATAATTGTCCATACTTCCCATAGACTGACAGCGGGGAGTGATGTACATGCGTAAAGTCAATTTTCTGCGGCGCACGGTCGCGCGCGATCCCGGCATGCAGGAGCTGTTCACCGAGCTGAGCGACGCCCGCTTCGCGCTTGCGCAGGCCTACGCCCGCTTTGACAACGCCACGGAGCCGGAGCTGGTGGACGCCTGCATCTACGAGCTGAACGCGGTGCAGGCCCGCTACGGCTATCTGCTGCGGCAGGTGAAGGAGCGGGGCGGCGAGGCGGCGGCAGCGGCGTACACGGAGGGAGCGGCCACATGGATCTGACGGAAAAGCTTGGCGTGGGGCTTCTGTGCGTGTTTCTGATCGTCGCGGCGGCGAGGCTGTTCGCCGCACCGCTGCGGCTCGCGCTGCGCGTGCTGCTCAACACGGCGCTCGGTCTGCTCGCGCTCTTTCTGCTTGGGCTGACGCAGAGCGTCACCGGCTTTTCGCTGGGGCTGAATCTCTTCAACGCGCTCACGGTCGGCATTCTCGGCGTTCCGGGGCTGGTGCTTCTGGTGCTTCTGCAAATCGTTTTCGTATAGCGTTACATAATTATGATATATGGAACAGCGCCGCGCGCCGGGAGCGTCATTCGATGCTCCCGGCGTCCTTTTCCGTGCCCCAGCCGAAGAGCGGATAGCGCTGCATTGCGCCGAAAATTTTCTGCTTGAGGTCGGGGTAGCGCCCCTCCAGCGAGGAGATCAGCTCCTTGACCTCCTGCCGCCGCGTTTCGCCGTTGGCGGGGCAGGGGTTTTCGACGATGGGCAGCGCGAGCCGTGCGGCGGCGCGGCGGACCTGCGCCTCCTTCACATAAAGCAGGGGGCGGATCTGGTACACGTCCGTGCGGCTGAGGTAGGTCACCGGTTGGAAGCAGCCGATGCGGCCCTCGAAAAGAAGGCTCATGAGCATCGTTTCCACCGCGTCGTCGTAATGGTGGCCGAGGGCGATCTTGTGGACGCCGTGCTCGTTCATCGCGGTCGAGAGCGCGCCGCGGCGCAGCTTGGCGCACAGCGAGCAGGGATTTTTTTCCTTCCTCTCGACAAACACCACGTCATAGATGGGGACCTGAACGCGGATATACTCCACGCCAAGCTCACGGCAGTAGTCCGCCACGCGGTCGAAGCTCATGCCGGGCGTTCCGGACTCGACGGTCATGGCGGCGACCTTGAAGGGCTTCGGATAAAACCGGCTCAGCCGGGCGAGGGCGGTAAGCGTCAGAAGGGAGTCCTTCCCCCCGGAAACGCCGACGGCGACGGTCTCGCCGCTTTGGATCATATCGTAATCCTCGACGCAGCGGCGTACGAGGCCGAGAATTTCCTGCATGATAAGCTTCCTCCTGAAAGAAAAACAAAATTGCAATATGAGAAAACGAGAGAAAAACGGAGATATCGAGAGGTTTTCAGAGCAATGCGCAAGCTAAATTAAAATGCTGTTGACACGCCGCGCGGAAAGTGCTATAAATATGCTTGTTCCGATTTTATCAGGGAACCGCTCAAATGTAAAGCGAAAGCATACATGTATAGATCAAATGGAGGAGTTTACACCATGTCCACTTTTATGGCGAACAAGGGCAACATCGAGCGTAAGTGGTACGTTATCGACGCTGCCGGCAAGCCC
>CAKTJA010000017.1 GCA_934567115.1 uncultured Oscillospiraceae bacterium | reverse complement strand
CTGTTCGACACGATCCTCGAGTATATCCCCGAACCGGCGCAGGACACCGCCGCGCCGTTCCAGATGCTCGTTTCCTCGCTCGACTATAACGAGTTCGTCGGCCGCATCGCCGTCGGGCGCATTGAGCGCGGCACGATCCGCCAGAACGAGGAGATCGCCGTGTGCAACTACCATTCGCCGGACGCCGCGCCGCGCAAGGCGAAGGCGGTTTCGCTCTATGAGTTCAGCGGTCTTGCCAAGGTCCCCGTGACGGAAGCCACGGCGGGCAACATCATCGCCATGAGCGGCATCGGCGACGTCACCATCGGCGACACGATCTGCGCGCCGGAGTGCGTCGAGCCGCTTCCCTTCGTCAAGATCAGCGCCCCCACCATGGAGATGACCTTCTCCATCAACGATTCCCCCTTCGCCGGGCGCGACGGGAAATACGTCACCTCGCGCCAGCTGCGCGAGCGGCTGCTGCGTGAAACGCTCAAGGACGTCTCCCTCCGCGTGAGCGAGCTGCCCGGCGCGACGGACGCGTTCAACGTGGCGGGACGCGGCGAGATGTCGCTGTCCATCCTGATCGAGACGATGCGCCGCGAGGGCTATGAGTTCCAGGTGTCTCCCCCGCGCGTGCTCTATCAGACCATCGACGGCAAAAAGTGCGAGCCGATCGAGCGCCTTGTTGTGGACGTGCCGTCCGAAAGCGTCGGCGCGGTGATCGAGAAGATCGGCTCCCGCAAGGGAGATCTGGTGGAGATGACCCCGGTGGGCAGCCGCATGAAGGTGGAGTTCCTTGTTCCCGCGCGCGGCCTGTTCGGATATCGCAACGAATTTCTGACCGATACGAAGGGCGAGGGCATCATGGCCAGCGTCTTCGATTCCTACGCCCCCTACAAGGGCGACCTGAGCCGCCGCAGCACCGGCTCCCTCGTCGCCTTCGAGACCGGCGAGAGCGTGACCTACGGCCTTTTCAACGCGCAGGAGCGCGGACAGCTCTTCATCGGCGCGGGCGTTCCGGTGTATGAGGGCATGGTCGTGGGCGTCAGCCCGAAGCAGGAGGATATCTCCGTCAACGTCTGCAAGAAAAAGCAGCTGACGAACATGCGCGCCTCCGGCTCGGACGACGCGCTGCGCCTTGTTCCTCCCCGGCAGATGAGCCTTGAGCAGTGTCTGGAATTTCTTGCCGACGACGAGCTGCTGGAGGTCACGCCCCACGCGCTCCGCATCCGCAAGACCATTCTCAACCACGAAAAGCGCATGAAGGCCGCGCACGGCGGCAAAAAGGGCTGAGCCGTCCGCGCCTTTTCGCGGCCCGCGGTCAAATTCTTATTCTTTCTTCCAACGGCGGGCGCTATACTGTAAATGCGGCGGCAGAGCCGCGCAACACTGAAGTCCGGCAGGAGGGTGCAGATCATGTACGAAAATTCCGGCACCGCTGACAAGCTGAAATCCGGGGCGGATACCGCGCCGCCGGCAAAAAGCGGGAAGGGCGGGAAAAAACGCTGGCCGCTCGTCCTGTGCGCGGTCACGGGCGCGCTGCTGTGCGCCTATCTCGGCCTGTGCGCATGGGTGGGCGCGAGCGGCAGGATCTATCCCCGCACGACGGTCGCAGGGATCGACTACGGCGGACTGACCGTGGAGCAGGCGGCGCAGAAGCTGTCCTCCTGTTTTCGCGGCGCAAAGCGCTCCCGTGTGGATTTCGAGCTTTCGGGCGGCGAAAACGGCGAGAGCGGCGTGATCGCCTCCGTCCCGCTTGAGGACGTATCGGCGGAGCCCGACTACGCCCGCGCGGCGGCAGAGCTGTACCGTGAGGCCAACGGCGAGGCCGGTTTTCTTGCCGGCGGCGCGGGCTATATCAGGGCGCTGCTGTCCCCGCGTGAGCTGGTCGTTGACGACTGCGACGAGGCGCTGCGCGCGGCGGCGGAGACCGTGCTCAACGCGCTGGAGTGCGAGCCGGTCGAGTTCTCGGCGGAAATGGCGGACGTCGACCTTCTGCGCATAACGCACTCTATGGATGGGCGGCGCATTCCGGACCGTGAGCGCGCGCTGGATACGGTCGCCGCCGCGCTGCGCCGCGCCGCCTTCGGCGGCTCCCCGCTTCGGGTGACGCTCTCCACCGGTGCGGAGGACAGCATATACGAAGCGGTCCCCGCGCGCACGGTGGACCTCGCCGCCGAGCATGACAAGCTGGTTGGCGAAAAGGTCAACGCCTCCTATGATATCGAGAACCAGCGCATTATCCCCTCTCACGCCGGTCTCCAGTTTCCCCTCTCCGCGCTGGAGTCGCGGTACGACCGCGCCGCTCCCGGCGAGTCCTTCACCATGGAGGTGACCGGCGAGGTCCCCGAGGTGACGACCGAGCAGCTGGAGGAGGGGCTCTTCCGCGACGAGCTGAGCAGCTATACCACGCGCGTCGGCGGCGCACCGGGACGGCACAAAAACGTCAAGCTGACGGCCGAGCGCATCAACGGCTATATTCTTAACGCCGGCGACACGATGAAGTACGGTCCGCTCGTCACGCCCTTTTCCGCGGCGAACGGCTATTCCCCCGCGCCGGGCTATCTGCGGGGCAAGACAGTGGACATGATCGGCGGCGGAGCCTGTCAGGCAAGCTCCACGCTGTACGCGGCGGTGCTCTACGCCAATCTGGAGATCGTTCAGCGCGTGAACCATGGCTACGCCTCGGATTATATCGGGCTTGGCCTTGACGCGACGGTCGCCGAGGGCGGCCCGGAGTTCGAGTTTCGCAACAACACGCTCTATCCCATCAAGGTGGACGCGAAATTCTTCACCGAAAAGGGGAAGGATTACCTTAAAATTACGCTCCTCGGCACAAAAACGGACGACAGCTATGTGAAGATAACGTCGCAGGTCCTCTCGACCACGCCGTTTGAGGAGGAAGTGATCGAGACCGACACGCTTGCCCCCGGCGAACGCAAGGTCGAGCAGACGGCGTACACGGGCTATCTGGTCAAAACCTACCGCAACGTCTACAGCGGGGACGGTACGCTCCTCTCCTCTACGTACGAGGCGACGAGCAACTACCGCGCGCGCAACCGCATCGTGCTGGTCGGAAAGGCCCAGCCCTCCCCGGACGGCGGGCAGACGGACGCGCCTGCGGGCGATGCGGGCGGCGCGCCGGAAACGCCGGCCTTCGAGCCGGTCGAGCTTCCGGACGCGGAGCCGCCGGCTGAGCCGACCGAGCCGATCGAACCTCCCCCCGGGGCGGAACCGGATTGAGCGAAAACGGGTCTTCTGCGAAAGCGGAAGGCCCGTTTGTTATATCTGTCCAAATTTCTTTCCGATAATTTGAAAATTTTGACCATTGTATTCTTTTTATGAATGTATATCTTCAAAAAATGTACTTCTCACACTTAAAAATGCATGGATTCCTGCAAAAATTGCGTAAATGGCTTGCTTTTGTTTGCACGCAGGTGTACAATGGAATTGCTGACAATCCGACAAGGCAATGAGAATATGATTTTTATGAATTGAGAGGAGTATTTTGTCATGGCTAAGTTTAAGGTTTACTACACGATCGAGCTGAACGAGGTCGCGACCGATATTTTCAAGGCTCACGATTTTGAGGTAAAGCTTTGCAGTCACAACGACGAGGACACCTACGTTAAGGAGCTTGCCGAGTTCCAGCCCGACGCCATCATGTGCCGTACGGAGCCGGTCACCGCGAAGATGATGGACGTGTGCAAAAACCTCAAGGTCGTCGGCAAGCAGGGCGCCGGCCTCGACAATATTGATATGGACCACGCCGGAGAGAAGAACATTCAGGTCGTTTTCGCGCCCGCCGGCAACGCCAACGCCGTGGCGGAGCACGCCGTGATGCTGATGCTGATGTGCGCTAAGCGCTTCAACTATGTTGACAAGCAGTTCCGCAGCGGCAACTTCCTCGTCCGCATGGAGCTTGAGCATACCTACGAGCTTGAGGGGAAAACGCTCGGCATGATCGGCTGCGGCCGCATTTCGCAGCTGGCGATGAAGAAGTGCAAGTACGGCTTCGGCATGAAGGTCATCGGCTACGATCCGTACCTGACGCAGGATAAGGTCGGCGATCTTGTCGAGCTGAAGGAGACCGCGAAGGAGGTTTGGGAGCAGGCGGATTTCGTGTCCGTACACCTGCCCGTCGTCGACTCCACCTTCCACTCCATCGGACGCGAGCAGTTCAGCTGGATGAAGCCCACCGCTTCCTTCATCAACTGCGCGCGCGGCGCTCTTATCAAGGAAGACGAGCTGATCGACTGCCTGAAGGACGGCACGCTGTTCCAGGCCGGTCTCGACGTGTTCGAGCATGAGCCGATCCAGGTGTCCAGCCGCGAGCTGTTCGATCTCGATAACGTCATCATGACGCCGCACATGGCTGCGACCACCGAGCAGAGCGTACTCAACTGCTGCACCTCCGTCGCCAACGACATCGTCGCCGTCTGCAACGGCGAGGCTCCCAAGTGCCCCGCCAACAAGCCCAAGTTCTAAGCGCCCATACATAGTAAAACAGGCGGACCGCAAAAGCGGTCCGCCTGTTCGCTTTACCTGTCAAAGTCCCTCGTGCAGCTTCCATAAAACCGGCTCGAAATCCACGCCCTCGCGCGCCGGCAGATTCTGCGGCAGCGTATGCAGCGCGCATTCGCGCACAAACGCGGCGGCGAGCGCGGCGGCACGGCGCAGCGGCGCGCCGTTGACGAGCGCGCCGGTCAGCACGCTTGCAAACACGTCGCCCGTGCCGTGAAACTCCTTGCCGACAAAATCATCGAAAACGAAATCGGTCTTCCCGTCCTCGCGGTCGAAAACGCATGCGCCGATCCTGCCCTTTTGCAGCGAAACGCCGGTCAGCACCACGCTTCTTCTCCCCTCAAGGCTCAGCCGCCGCACAGCGTCGCGGTATCCCGCCTCGTCAGCCGCAAGCCGTCCGTACTCCTCGCCGAGCAGCACGGCGGCCTCCGTCAGATTGGGCGTGATCACGTCGGCACTTTCGGCCAGACGCGCCATGCCCGCGCACATCTCCCCGGTGTAGGTTTTGTAGATCCTCCCGTGGTCGCCCATCACCGGATCGCAGATGAAAAGCGTATCGCCGCCCCTGCGAAACGTGCGCACAAAGTCAGCCGCAAGCGCAAGCTGCGCCCCGCTTCCCATAAAGCCGGTGTAGATCGCGGAAAAATCCAGCCCCAGACCGGCCCAGTGCGCGGTGACCTTCGGCATCTCGTCGGTCATGTCAAGAAACGTGTAGCCGGTGAAGCCGCCGGTGTGCGTGGACAGATACGCGGTCGGCAGCGGGCAGCACTGAACGCCCATCACGCTGAGGATCGGGATGGCGACGGTCAGCGAGCAGCGGCCGAAGCCGGAAAGATCGTGGATCGCGGCAACTCTCGGGGTAGGCATGGAACAGGCTCCTCCTGCGTCATTTGATCTCAACCAGTTCGTACCGGCGCGTGCCGACGCCAAGCTTTTCGGCGTGGTCAAGCGTGACCTCCCAGTTGGTGTTCGGGTGCATATTGGTAAAGTGGTCGTGGCAGTCGGCATGCTCGTGGAGCATATCGGTAAGATAGCTGTCCGTCATGGGCGTCTGCGCGTTGCACCGGTCCGCGCAGGCCTGATCGATCGCCACGGGGTCGAAGCTTGCGAACATGCCGACGTCCGGGATAACGGGCACGTCGTTTCCGCCGTAGCAGTCGCAGAACGGCGAGATATCCTTTGCAATGGAGATATGGAACTGCGGCCTGTCCTTGACCACGGCAAGCGTATACTCCGCCATCTTCATGCACAGCGCCTCAAGCGTATCGTCGTTCGGGTTAAAGATCGCGTCGAAGTTGCACGCGCCGAGGCAGCGGCCGCAGCCCACGCACTTTCCGTGGTCGATGCGCGCCTTCCCGGAGGAAAATTCAACGGCGTCCTGCCCGCAGGCGCGCTGACAGGCGTGGCAGGCGCGGCACTTTTCTGCGTTGACCTCCGGCTTTCCGGCGTTGTGCTGCTCCATCTTGCCCGCGCGGCTGCCGCAGCCCATGCCGAGGTTTTTCATCGCCCCGCCGAAGCCGGTCGCCTCGTGTCCCTTGAAATGGTTCAGGCTGATGATAACGTCCGCGTCCATGATCGCGTGCCCGATCTTCGCCTCCTTAACGTAGGTCGTGCCCTCAAGCGGGACCAGCGTCTCGTCCGTTCCCTTAAGGCCGTCGGCAATGATCAGCTGACAGCCGGTCGAAAGCGGGGAAAAGCCGTTCTCCTCCGCGCTTTCAAGATGCTCGAGCGCGTTCTTGCGCCGCCCGGCGTAAAGCGTGTTGCAGTCTGTCAAAAAGGGCTTTCCGCCCCGGCGCTTCACAGCGTCGGCAACGACCCGCGCCCAGTTCGGACGCAGAAAGCTCAGGTTCCCTGGCTCGCCGAAGTGGACCTTGATGGCAACGAATTTTCCCTCGAAGTCGATCCGGTCAAAGCCCGCCCGGTCCAGCAGACGGTCGAGCTTGGCCAGCGCGCTCTTACCCTCCGGTACGCGCAAATCGGTGAAATACACCTTTGCTTTTTCCATGCTCCGATCCTCCTTGTCGATCGCTCTGTGTCGTGCGGCGCGTGTGAAAAATGTCCGCCGCAGCTTTCCGGTCCATTATAACCGCCGCGCCGCGCCATTGCAAGGAAAATTCACGTGATAGCGGGACGGCGGCGCGCATAGGCTTCCGCGAGGTGATTTTTCCATGACCATTCATGTGGTGCGCGCGGGGGAAACGCTTCCCTCCGTAGCCGCGCAGTACGGCGTTCCGCCGGACGTTCTGTCCAACGTCAACGGCCTTGCGGAGACCGCCGCGCTCGCCGTCGGGCAGACGCTCGTCATCCGCTTCCCCGGAGAGCTGCACACGGTCGAGCCGGGCGACACCGTGTATTCCATCGCACTGCGCCACGCCCTGAGCGTGCGCACGCTTTACCAGAACAACTTCTCGCTCGGCGGGCGCAGCGGACTGCGCGTCGGGCAGCGGCTCATTCTCTCGTTCGAGGACGAGTCGCCGCTCCGCACCATCGGCGTCAACGCGTACGCATACCCTTTCATCAACGACGCCGTTCTTGATTCCACGCTCTCCTACCTGACCTATCTCACGCCGTTCACCTACGGCGTGGCGGCGGACGGTCGGCTGATCCCGCTCAACGACGAGGGACTGCTCGCTGCGGCGGGAAGGTACCGCGCCGCAGCGCTCATGCACCTGTCCACGCTGACCGAGGAGGGCAGCTTTTCCAACGAGTGCTCCTCCTCCCTGCTTGGAAGCGCGGAGCTTCAGGAGCGGCTGATCGACGAGATCGTTCAGACGATGCGCCGCAAGGGCTTCTACGGTCTGGACGTTGACTTTGAGTACGTCTATCCGCAGGAGCGGGAGGCCTACGCGGCTTTTATCACGAAGCTCCGCGACCGGCTCAACCCGCTCGGCTATCCGGTCCTAGTCGCTCTTGCGCCGAAAACGAGCGCCGCCCAGCGCGGTCTTCTCTACGAATCGCACGACTACCGGCTCCTCGGCGAGGCCGCCAACGCGGTCCTGCTCATGACGTATGAATGGGGCTATACCTACGGTCCGCCCATGGCTGTCGCGCCCTTGCCGCAGGTCCGGGCCGTGCTCGACTACGCGGTCACGGAGATCGCGCCGTCCAAAATCTTCCTCGGCGTTCCGCTCTACGGCTACGACTGGCCGCTGCCCTTCTCGCAGGGCGAGACCAGAGCCGAGTCGCTCTCCATGGTGCAGGCCGTCGAGCGCGCGCTGCGCCACGGCGCGGAGATCCTCTACGACAGCACGGCGCAGGCGCCCTTCTTCTCCTACACAGACCGCGACGGACGCGAGCACGTCGTCTGGTTCGAGGACGCCAGAAGCATCGAAGCCAAGCTCCGCCTTGTGGACGAATACGGGCTTCAGGGTGTCGGCTACTGGAACCTCATGCGGCCCTTCCCGCAGAACTGGGCGGTGCTCTCCGCGCTCTACGACATCGAGACGCTGCTCTAACCGCCGTCACCGGTCCGCCGGAGCGTCGCCGGAGAGCGTGTCCAGATAGCTATAGTACGGGGCCAGAAAGCGGAAGCCGTCGAGCACCTCATCCGCCAGCTGCGGCGTGAACAGAACGCCCTCCGGATTGTCGTCGTACCCGATCACAATGTTTTTCCGGTTGTACCACGGATTAAGCAGCGCGCCCACATCGCCCTTCGGCCGCTTGAACATCTCGCCCCTGAGCGTAAATCTCGACCGGTTCAGCCGCCGCGCAAGCGTTTCCAGAGTCTTGGGATCGTTTTCGATCCTCGCGCGGAGACACGCCATCGCGGGCGCGCCCGCGTCCCAGAAGCCGCAGCCGTAGCTGTAGCTGTCCGGAGCAAGCTCAAAGTAAAGCGCGGGCACGCTCTCGAAGCGCTCATGCGGACGCTCGACGGTGAACCACAGGTGATCCTTATACGGTCCCCGTCCGTGCAGCCGCCGCGCGTCGCGATAGATGCGGCAGACGTGCAGCCGCAGGCTCCGCTTCGGAAGCGCGTCGGCAAGGCCGGAAAAGACCTGCTCGCCCAGCGCGCGCATCGGCGCGTCCACAAAGTCCAGAAACTCCTGCTTGTGCGCAAGGAACCATGTCCGTTCATTGTTCAGGCGGATCCCCCAGAGAAAGTCGATCGCCTGCTGTGAAAACCCTTGAAACATCAGTTACATCTCCTCCGTAAGCGGATGGTCTTCCATATGCCGCGGCCGGGGCGGGGCATATCTCCCCGATCATCACGGGACCCGCCGGCCGCTCAATACACCGAGGAAGGACGCCTTTCGGCGTCCTTCCCTTTGATTTGCTGTTGTCCTTCGCGGCTCACTCTGCGGGATGACCGTGATCGACCTCATACATATGCTCGATCAGCGCAAGCACCTTGTTGGAATAGCCGATCTCGTTATCATACCAGCTGACGACCTTGACGAAGGTATCGGTCAGCGCGATGCCCGCCGTCGCGTCGAAGATGGAGGTGCGGGAATCGCCGAGGAAGTCGGAGGAAACGACCGCCTCGTCCGTATAGCCGAGGATGCCCTTCAGCTCGCCCTCGCTGGCCTTCTTCATGGCAACGCAGATATCGTCATAGCTGGTGGGCTTTTCAAGGTTGACCGTCAGGTCCACCACGGACACGTCCAGCGTGGGCACACGCATGGACATACCGGTCAGCTTGCCGTTAAGCTCGGGGATCACCTTGCCGACCGCCTTGGCCGCGCCGGTGGAGCTGGGGATAATGTTGGCGGTCGCCGCGCGTCCGCCGCGCCAGTCCTTGAGCGAGGGACCGTCCACCGTCTCCTGCGTGGCGGTGACGGAGTGGATCGTGGTCATCAGGCCGTCCTTGATCCCGAAGTTCTCATGCAGCACCTTCGCGATGGGAGCGAGGCAGTTGGTCGTGCAGCTTGCGTTGGAGACGAACTGCATGTCGCTCGTATACTTCAGATGGTTCACGCCCATAACGAACATCGGCGTGTCGTCCTTGCTCGGCGCGGACATGACGACCTTCTTCGCGCCGGCGGCGATATGGCCCGCAGCCTTCTCCTTGGTCAGAAAACGGCCCGTGGACTCGACGATATATTCCGCGCCCAGCTTGCCCCACTTCAGGTTCGCGGGGTCCTTCTCCGCGAATACGGGGATCACCTGACCGTTGACGACCAGAGCGTTCTCGCGCGATTCGATGTCCGCTCTGCACCGTCCGTGCATGGTGTCGTACTTGAGCATATAGGCCAGATAGTCGGCGGGGCAGAGATCGTTGATGCCGACCACGTCGATCTCAGGATGCTCGAGGCAGGCACGGAAAACCATGCGCCCGATGCGGCCGAATCCGTTGATACCGATTTTAATAGACATAAAAAAGCTTCCCTTCGTTTATGGAATATATCAAATGTATGGCACATTTGGAATTATAACCACTTTTTTGTTAAAATGCAAGAGTTTTTTCAAAAATTTTTTCCTTTCGATAAAACGCTTGTTTTTTCGGCAAAACTTTGCTATGCTCTATAGCACTATAGCACTGTGGAAGTTATTGCCATGCGGAAAACCGCGCCGCTCTGCAAAGGATAGGATCACCGCAGTAACTACAGCATTCCCGAAGGAGGCGCGATTTATGAAACCGATCAGCGAAAAGGATATCGAGCTTATCACAAGGGTCCTGCCGAACGTGGCCGCGCAGATCCGATCCTCCATGGCAAGCGTCTGCGCCGCCGCCAACCGCATCGCGCCCGCCGACGTGCGGGAGGCGGACCCTGTGCTGGACAAAAACGCGGCGATCCTCACCATGAGCTGTCAGCAGATCATGCGGCTGACCGGGAACCTCTCCGCCGCGGGCGAGCTTGCGCAGGAGGGGCGGTTCTCCCTTCATAACGATAACGTGATCGGCCTGTGCCGTTCGCTCTGCGAGCAGACCGAGTCGCTTTTTTCACTGCGCGGCGTGTCGCTGGTCTTTTCCGCCGACCGCGCGGATAAGGTGATCGCGGTCAACGCGCGGATGCTCGAGCGCGCGCTGCTGAACCTTTTGTCCAACGCGCTGAAGTTCACGCCCACGGGCGGAACGGTCACGATGCACGTCAAATGCGGCGAGCGCTTCGTGCAGATCTCTGTCGCCGACACCGGCTGCGGCATCCCGTCCGACCGGCTGGAGCATATTTTCGAGCATTATCTTGAAACGGACCGCTTCGATCCTCTGCCCCACGGTCTGGGGCTTGGTCTTCCGCTGTGCCGGCGCATCGCGCAGGGTCACGGCGGCATGCTCGTGGCGGAATCCGTCGAGGGCGCCGGGGCGACGTTCACCATGTCTCTGCCGAACGTCCGCTCGACCGAGGCGGAGCTGAACGACATTCTGTTCGACTACGCCGGCGGCTTTAACCACGTATTGATGGAACTGTCGGACGCGCTGCCGAACAGCGCGTTTTTGCAGAAATATCTGGATTGAGGAAATTGCGCGATGGCAAAGAAGGTTCTGGTCGGAATGTCCGGCGGCGTGGACAGCGCCGTGTGCGCGCTGCTGCTGCGTGAGCAGGGCTGCGACGTGACCGGCGTCACGCTCCGCCTGCATCATTATAAGGACCGCCCCGGCGTCTGCGGCAGCGCGGACGATATCGACGAGGCCGCCCGCGTGGCGGCGCAGCTCGGCATAGAGCATCTCGTGCTTGATTTCTGCGATATCTTCCGCCGCGAGGTCATGGACCGCTTCGTCCGGGAATACTGCGCCGGGCGGACGCCCAACCCCTGTCTCGACTGCAACCGGGAGCTGAAGTTCGGCGCGCTGCTGGACTGGGCGTGCGCGCACGGCTTCGACTGCATCGCCACCGGGCACTACGCCCGCACGGGCTTTGACGCCGCCTCCGGCCGCCGGCTTCTTCTGCGCGGCGCGGACACGCGCAAGGACCAGAGCTATGTGCTCTATCAGATGACGCAGCGTCAGCTCTCGCACCTGCTGCTCCCCGTGGGGGAATACAGCAAGGCGGAGGTCCGCGCCCTTGCGGAGAAGCACGGTCTGCACAACGCAAAAAAGCCGGACTCGCAGGACATCTGCTTCGTTCCGGACGGGGACTACGTGCGCTTCCTGCGGGAATACGGCGGGGTGGAGAGCGAGGCCGGGGATTTCGTCGATTCCTCCGGAAACGTCCTCGGCCGTCACCGCGGCCTTGTCGCCTATACGACGGGCCAGCGCAAGGGCCTCGGCGTCAGCGCGGACCGTCCGCTCTACGTGCTCTCCAAGGACGCGGAGAGCAACACGGTCCTTCTCGGCGACGATGCGCAGCTGTTTTCCCGCTCGCTGACCGCCTCTCGCGTCAACTGGATCGTCTCCCCGCCAGCCTCCGCCCTGCGCGTCACCGCGAAAACGCGTTACTCCCAGCGCGAGGGCGCGGCGACCGTCACGCCGCTTGAGGACGGCTCGGTGCGCGTGGACTTTGACGAGCCACAGCGCGCCGTCACGGCGGGACAAGCCGTCGTCTTCTATCTTGGCGAGGCCGTCGCCGGCGGCGGCACGATCGACCGCGCGCTGTAGCGCGCCGCCGTCCCCATAAAAACGAAAACGCTCCGTCCGCGCCTCTTTTCCGAAGCGCACGGAGCTTTTCCTTTTCGTCAGCGGTCGCTGATTTTCCAGTCGTCGATGAAAATCATATCGTCCACATCGCCGCAGAATATCTGCCATTCTCTCACGCGTTCCACCCCCTCCGAATTTGCTCACCCGGCCAGTATACGCATCATGCGGCGAAAAGTTGCACGGAGAAGGGCGCCGCACAGAAAAATTTTTTCCGCTCGGCGGTAAATCGTGTAAAATTTTTGTGCTGTGGGACTTTCCTTCCTGAACCAAATGTGGTAAAGTAATCATTATATTTAAATGGGGGGAAAGTTTCCATGGTCAATCAGGTATCTCTGACAAAACTGTGCGCCAAGATCATAGGCGCCGTTATCTGCGTGTTCGCGCTGTTCTATGTTGCAAGCGCAAAATTCAATTTCATGATCCTCCTTCTGCTGATGGGGCTTGCGGTATCCCTGCCTCCCCTGCTTCTGACCAACGAGTCAAACGTGAAATTCCTGTCGCGCTATCTGCTCGTCGGCGCAAACCTCACCGTGTTCGTTACGCAGTGCATCTCCGGTCATTATGAGCCGGCCATTCCTCTGTTCATCGCGCTGGGCGCTCTGTCCGCGCTGTATTTTGAGCCAGGGGTCGTCCGATCCAGCTTTTTCTCAGGCATCGCCCTTTTTATCGTTGAGTGCATATATCTCAGCGTCAGGGCCGGTCAGCTGATCGCAAGCGGCATCATTCTGGGTGAGCTGCTGGTCGCCGTTCTTTTCGCCTATGTGCTGGTCCTGTCCACGGTGAAGACCGGGTGCAAGTACTTCAACGAGTCCTCCGCCAAGCAGGCCGAGACGGAGCATCTGCTTGAGGAGCTTAACCGCAAGGAGCTTCAGACGGAGGCCGTGCTCGACTCTCAGAAGAATCTTCTTGTGGAGATCGGAAAGGTCGCCGATCAGGTCGCGGCGGAGGCGGAGCATCTCTCCCGCCAGTCCGAGTCTCTGGCCTCGGGCGCGACGGAACAGGCCAGCTCCATGGAGCATCTGAGCAGCTCGGTCAACGAGGTCTGCCAGCATGTCCGCGAGACCTCCGGCTACGCGCAGCAGGTCCGTGAGAATTCCGAGACCATGTATCTTCACGTCGGCGCGGGGAGCGAGCACATGACGGAGCTTCTGACGGCGATCCGCGAGATCGAGAACCGCATGCAGGCGATCGAGACCATCATCAAATCCATTGACGACATCGCTTTCCAGACCAACATTCTCGCGCTGAACGCCGCCGTGGAATCCGCGCGGGCGGGGACCGCCGGCAAGGGCTTTGCGGTGGTGGCGGACGAGGTGCGCCGTCTGGCCAGCAACAGCGCACAGGCCGCCAACGCTACGATCCGCGTGCTGAACGACTGCCGCGACGCGGTCAAGCGCGGCGTGTCCATCGCGGACGAGACCTCCAATGCGCTCGAGCGCATCAGGAGCAGCGTGGCGGAGGTGAAGGAACAGGCTTTCCAAATCTCCGACATGTCCGCCGCCCAGCTCACGCACTTTGACGACATGAATCAGGAGCTGTCTCAGGTGTCGTGCGTCGTGCAGTCCACCTCGTCTGCGGCGCAGCTCAGCTCCGGGACCGTCCAGGAGCTTACCGATCAGGTGCATCAGCTCCGCGCGCTCAGTCTGTCCAAGTAAGCGAAGCGCCCTGCGGCCGGGACTTCGGATGCGGAGCCGCCGCCCTTTCCCCGTTCGGCTTCGCGGCGCGCGCCAAAATGAATATGCTGCCGCGCGGACGCGGCGGGGAAACGGCCGGTTTTCTCCGCCGCGTCCCGTTCGTATCGGGAAAAAATGTGGGCTGTTCTCTCCGCCGGGGGAATTTCCTTGCATTTTTTATTTTCCCATGATATAATTTCGCGGATCATGCAGTGAGGAAGAGGAGAGGTATTATGGCTGTTATCGAATATGATTCCTATAAGCAGAAGCTGCTGGCGATGGGCCGCACCTTTGAGAATATTGAAAAAGCACTGGATATCGAGGGCGCCCGGCACGAGATCGAGCGGCTTGAGGCCGAGGCGCACGAGGAGGGCTTCTGGAACGATGTGGAACGTTCACAGGCCAACCAGATGCGCACAAGGCAGCTTCAAAACCGGGTCCGCCGCTTTGAAAAGCTGGTGAGCACGCGCGACGATCTGCTTGCGCTGATCGACATGGGCAGCGAGATGGACGACGCAAGCCTCCTGCCCGAGCTGGAGGAAGGCTACGCCGAGCTGGAAAAGCGGACGGAGGAGGTCCGGCTGACCACGCTGCTCTCCGGCGAATACGACGGCTGCAACGCCATTCTGACCTTCCACGCCGGCGCGGGCGGGACCGAGGCGCAGGACTGGGCGCAGATGCTTTACCGCATGTATATGCAGTGGTGCGCGAAGCACGGCTTCGAGTTTGAGATGATGGACTATATCGACGGCGAGGAGGCCGGCATCAAAAGCGCGACCGTTATGGTCCGGGGCGAAAATGCCTACGGCTATCTTAAAAGCGAAAACGGCGTACACCGCCTTGTGCGCGTGTCCCCGTTCGACGCGAACGCCCGCAGACAGACGAGCTTCGCCGCGCTGGAGGTCATGCCCGAGCTTCCCAACGATATCGAGGTGGACATCCGCCCCGAGGATATCGAGATGCAGGTCTACCGCTCCTCGGGCGCGGGCGGACAGCACGTCAACAAGACGAGCTC
>CAKTJA010000016.1 GCA_934567115.1 uncultured Oscillospiraceae bacterium | reverse complement strand
CTGGTGCTTTCTGTCTTCGTTGTTTAATTTACAAGGTACACGCTCCAACCGCGGAACAGTTGCTATCTTACCACTACATCCCCGCTTTGTCAACCCCTTTTTTGAAGTTTTTTTATTTTTTTTGCAAGACAAAGCAAAGCAAAGGTGTTATACTATATTACAGCTGTTTTTCCCCGTATTCTCTCGTACTATTCAAGGTGGTGATCCCATGCGGTTCCGATCGCTCAACGCAACCTTCGGCAGGTTCGAGCGCCGCACGCTCGACCTTGCTCCGGGACTTAATATTATAGAAGCGCCGAACGAGGCCGGGAAATCGACGCTTGCCGCCTTTCTACGGATCATGCTCTACGGTCTTCCGACGCGCGAGCGCGGAGCAGCGGCGGACAAAAACCGCTACGCGCCATGGAGCGGCAGCGCCATGCAGGGCCGGCTCGAGCTGGAGTCGGACAGCGGCGGACGTATCACGCTCACGCGCGACACCGCCCGCGCCAATTCTCCCATGGGCCGCTTCTCCGCCGTATACACCGGCTCAGGGGAGCCTGCGCCGCTGACCTCCGCCGACTGCGGCGAAACGCTCACCGGCGTACCGCGCGGGGTCTACGAGCGCAGCGCCTTCATTGGGCAGGGCTGCGTCGCCGTGGATTCCGACGCCGAGCTGGAGCGTCGGATCGCCTCCCTCATCACCTCCGGCGAGGAGGGCGTGACCTACAGCGAGGCCGAGGCCGTGCTGCGCCGCCAGCTCAACGCGCGAAAGCACAACAAAACCGGACGCATTCCGGCGCTCGACGCCGAGATCTCCGAGGCCGAACGCGCTCTGGAGGAGCTGCGCGCGCTCACCGGCGAGCACGCAGCCGCCGAAGCCGCGCTTGCCGACTGCTCCGCACGGGCCGAAACGCTGCGCGCCGAGCTGGAGCGGCACGATCTCGCCGATGCGTGGGAGCGGCGGCAAACCGTCTTGGAGGCGGAGGCGGCGTACCGAAGCGCACAGGCGGAAGCCGATCGGCTGCGCCGCACGCTTTCCGAGCGGAAGCTTCCGGACCGCGAAGCGCTGGAGCAAAGCCGCGCACGGCTCCTGTCGCTCGCCCCGCTCAGGGACGAGGCTGCTCAGGCCGCACAGCGCCGTTCGGACAGGGAGGCCGCGCTTCTCTCGTTTGACGCCGGATCAAAAAGCGAAACCGATTATCTTCCTTATATTATAGTATCCCTCGCCGCGCTCCTCGCCTTCTTCTTTATTTCCGCGATACCGGCCGCCATCTCGCTCGCCGGGAAAATCGCCTCCCTCACAGCGCTCATTTATATGTCCGCCCATGAAAGGCTTGCGCGGACAAGGCGCAAGGCGCGCGCCGCCGAGCGAAACGCGCTGGAACGCGAACTGCATGAGGCGCAGGCCGACGCGATCGCGCAGCAGCGGCTGTATGACAGCGCCGTACACGAGCTGCTTGCGGCGCTTCCCATGACCGATCTCAGCCAGGCCCCGGCTTACATCGACGAGGGCCTCTCCCTATGGGCCGAGTTCGCCCGCCTGACGCGCGCCGCGCAGGACGCCGGGGTCCGCTGTGAAACGCTTGCCGCGCAGAGCGGCGGGCGAACATGCCCCGCCGAGCCGACGGAGCGTCCCACCCAAAGCCGGGAGGCTCTGCGCGCCGCGCTTGCCGACTGCACCGAAAAAATGCGCGAGGCACAGCGGCGCAGCGACTATACCGCAGGGCGCGGCCGCGCGCTCGGCGAACCGGCCGAGCTGGAAAGCGCGCTTGCCGAAAAGCGCGCCGAGCGCGAAACGCTCCGGTCCGAGTACGACGCGCTCTGCCTCGCGATGGACGTGCTGGCTCAGGCGAACTCGACCCTGCAAAGCCGTTTTTCTCCGGCGCTGGGCCGATGCGCGGCCGGGTTTTTCTCCCGTCTCACCGGGGGAAAATACCGCGCCGTGCTGCTCGACCGCACGTTCAACGCCTCCGCCGAGGAGACGGACGACCCCATCGCGCGCGACGTCTCCCTTCTCAGCCGGGGCGCGGCGGACCAGCTCTATCTTGCCGTGCGTCTTGCGATCTGCTCACTGGTGCTGCCGAAGGACCGCCGTGTTCCTCTGGTGCTTGACGACGCGCTCGTCCGTTTTGACGACGAACGCTGCGCCGCCGCGCTGGAGCTTCTTCTCGAAGAGAGCCAAACGCGCCAGATCCTGCTGCTCACCTGCCAGCACCGTGAGGCGCGCCTCCTCGCCGGACGCGAGGGCGTCCGTGTGCTTTCCCTGTAGGGCCGCGCCGCGAGGCTTACATAAACTATAGACAGAGAGAGGTTTTTACATGCCCGTTCCGCATTCCTTCGAAGAACTGTGCGCCGTTTTCCTGCTTTTTATCGCCTACAGCACGCTCGGCTGGTGCGGCGAAATGCTGTACTGCTCCATTCCCAAGGGTCGGCTGTGCGAAAAGCGCGGCTTTCTGAACGGCCTTCTCTGCCCCATTTACGGGCACGGCGCACTTCTGGTCCTGTACGCTCTTGACGGCGGCTTTTCGAATCCGCTGCTGACCTTTGTTTTCGGCGCGCTTTTGACAAGCGTTCTTGAATACTTCACCAGCTGGCTGATGGAAAAGCTTTTCCACATGCGCTGGTGGGACTATTCACATTACCGCTTTCAGATCAACGGACGCGTGTGTCTGCTCAACTCCACCTGCTTCGGCCTCGCCTGTGTGCTGCTGTGCCACGTCGTCCACCCATGGCTGTGGTCTCATATTCTTTCGCTCGGCAGCGCCGTGATCGTGCCGCTGGCCTCCTTCATCTGCGGCATTTACCTCACCGACGCTTCGCTCTCCGTCCGCAGCGCCATCCAGCTCGACACGCGTCTCGAGCGGCTGCACACGCTGAAGGCCCAGCTTGCCGAGCGCGCCGACGAACGTGCCGACGAGCTGCGCGAGCGCATGCGCGCCCTTCGGGATGGGCAGGATATCTTCGAGCGCCGTCTGCTGCTTTCGCACCCCGCCCTGCGCACGCGCCACCCCGAGCTGCTTGACGCCATCCGCCGCCGCGGCAGGGAGAAGAAGGAGTCCCGGCAATAGCGCGCTTTTTGAACGTCCCACAATTTATATAAAGGAGAACTCTGTATGGCAACCGAATGTACCCACAATTGCTCCACCTGCGGCGAAAGCTGCGGCAGCCGCACCGATCCCCAGTCGCTTCTGGTCCCCCCGCACGCCGACTCACACATCGGAAAGGTGTTCGGCATTTGCAGCGGAAAGGGCGGCGTCGGCAAATCCATGGTGACCGGTCAGCTTGCCGTCAGTCTGCGCCGCAAGGGCTATCGCGTCGGCATACTTGACGCGGACATTACCGGTCCCTCCATCCCCCGCGCCTTCGGGCTGCACGAGAAGGCCGTCGGGACGGACAGCGCCCTGCTGCCCTGTGTCAGCTCCACCGGCATCGAGGTCATTTCCGTTAACCTTCTGCTCGATAACGAGACCGACCCCGTCATCTGGCGCGGCCCCATCATCAGCGGCGTGGTCCGGCAGTTCTGGACGGACGTGCTCTGGAACGTGGACTATCTTCTGATCGACATGCCGCCGGGCACCGGCGACGTGACGCTGAACGTGTTCCAGACCATTCCCCTCAACGGGATCGTCGTCGTGGCCTCTCCGCAGGAGTTGGTCGGCATGGTGGTGGAAAAGGCCGTAAAGATGGCCGAGAAGATGTCGGTCCCGATCCTCGGCCTCGTGGAGAATATGAGCTATCTGGACTGCCCCTGCTGCGGCAAACGGATCTTCCCCTTCGGCGAGGGCCGAAGCGCGGAGGCCGCCGCGCGGCACGGCGTTCCGCTCCTCGCCCGGCTTCCCATCGACGCGCGGCTCGCCGCTCTCACGGACGAGGGACGCGTTGAGGAGTTTGAGGGCGGCTGGCTCTCCGACGCGGTCGCCGCGCTCGAGTCGCACTGAGCACGCCGTTCCCCGGCAGACAGAGAGAAAGGACGCCTTCGGCATCTTATGGACTACTACCTTTTAACGGATCTGGCGGCACAGATCGGCTATGAGCTTGCCGTCAGCGGCGCGGAGACCTTCCGCGTAGAAGAAACGATGCAGCGCGTGCTCCGCGCCTACGGTGTGGAGTGTCAGGCGTTTGTCATCCCGAACTGTGTGATGCTCAGTCTTGAGGGCGCGGGCGGAAAGCCCCTGATGATCATGCGCCGCGTGGGCTTCCACGGAAACGATCTCGACGCGGTGGAGCGCCTCAACGCGCTCAGCCGCCGCATCTG
The DNA here is from genome assembly GCA_934567115.1 of uncultured Oscillospiraceae bacterium. Taxonomy (GTDB): domain Bacteria; phylum Bacillota; class Clostridia; order Oscillospirales; family Oscillospiraceae; genus Hominicoprocola. The sequence continues at coordinate 10,598 of CAKTJA010000016.1, read as the reverse complement.
CGCCGAAACGCCGGACGTTCCAGAGGCGGCGCGCTGGCTCCGGGAGACGACGGCTTCCCGCCGCTGCTACAGCGCGCCGGTCTATTACCTCGGCAGCTTTCTCACGGCGGCGGGCTTCTGCCCCGTCTTCGGCGGAACGCCGAGCGACTGGCTGTGGTCCGGGGCGATGGGACTTATTATCGGCTTCGTGACGCGGCACATGCACCGGCTGGAGGCGAACCCCTTTTTCAGCACGATCGCCGCCTCGTTCCTCATGTCCGCCGCAGCCTTTCTCGCGGCGGCGCTTCACTGGGTCGCCAATGTGGACGCGGTCATTATCGGTGCGCTGATGATCCTCGTTCCCGGCCTGCTGATCACCAACTCCATGCGCGACATTATCTACGGGGACACCAACTCCGGCATCAACCGCATCGTGCAGGTCCTGCTCTCGGCGCTGGCAATCGCAATGGGGACGGCTGCGGCCTTTCGGCTCACCGCCCCGCTGTACGGGCAGACTGCGGCGGCTGCGCTGACCTGGTCCTTCCCCGTGCAGAGCCTCGCCATCAGCGCCGCGTGTACCGGCTTTTTCATTCTCTTCAACGTTCACGGCCGGGGCAGCCTTCTGTGCGTCGCCGGCGGCGTGCTGACTTGGGCGGTCTATCTTCTGTGCGGAAGGCTCTGGTGCAGCGTATACGCCATGAATTTCTATGCCTCCGCCGTCGCCGCGCTCTACGCGGAGAGCATGGCAAGGCTGCGCAAATACCCGGTGACCTCCTATCTGGTCATCTCCATCGTTCCGCTGCTGCCCGGCGCCGGCATATACTACACCATGTATCTGGCTCTGAACGGAAGCATGCAGTCCTCCCTGCAAAAGGGGCTGGAGACGGCGGGCATCGCCGGGAGCATCGCCGCCGCGATCCTTCTGGTCTCAACGGTCTTTCGTCTGGCGGCAAAAAGCCGTCAGCAGCTCAGGGAGCGCGGCGGCACGAAAAGCTGAACCGTTCCATTCTTCCAAAGCGTCAAAACGCCGCCGGGATTACCCGGCGGCGCTCAGCGTGTCGAAAAAGGCTTTTCGACACGCTGAGCAAGTTTTCAGAACTTTTTCAAAGTTCTGAAAACTGTTGATTTTAATAGCGCAGGACACCCCTCTTGGGTTTCCCGCGCACACTCTTCCTTACCGTTACGGAGGATTTTCCGCTTTATCCGTCACATCAAAACGCCGCCGGGATCACCCGGCGGCGCTTCACCTTGTCCGTATTCTCTTCTGCGGCGCGGAGGGTCATTTCCGCTTCTTCCCGAGGTACGCCTCCTTGACCTTTTCGTTGGCCAGAAGCTCCTCTCCCGTGCCGGTCATCGTGATGGTGCCGGTCTCAAGAACGTAGGCAAGATCGGCGATCTTGAGCGCCATATTGGCATTCTGCTCGATCAGCAGGATGGTCACGCCCTGACGGTTGATCTCCTGAATGATGTCAAATATCCCCTGCACGACCAGCGGGGCCAGACCGAGCGACGGCTCATCCATCATCAGCACCTTCGGGCGGGACATCAGCCCGCGTCCGACCGCCAGCATCTGCTGCTCGCCGCCGGAGAGCGTTCCCGCAAGCTGCCAGTGACGCTCCTTCAGGCGGGGAAACAGGGAGTAGATCCACTCGATATCCCTTGCGATCTCCTCCTTATCGTCGCGCAGATAGGCGCCGATCTTCAGATTTTCAAGCACGGTCATATCCGGGAACACACGCCGCCCCTCCGGGACCTGCGCGATCCCCGACGCAAGGATCGAGCTGATGGGCTTGCCGAGCAACTCCTCTCCGTCGTAGCGGATCGAGCCGGACTTCGCCTTCACCAGACCGGAGATGGTCCGCAGCGTCGTGGATTTTCCCGCGCCGTTCGCGCCGATCAGCGTAACGATCCTGCCGTCGGGCACCTCCATGCTGATGCCGCGCAGCGCCTGAATGCCGCCGTAGGCGACCTGAAGGTTTTCAATTTTAAGCATCCTCTTCCACCCCCAGATAAGCGTCGATCACGCGCCGGTCATTCTGGATCTGCTCCGGCGTTCCGGTCGCGATCAGCTCGCCGAAGTCGATCACGTAAATGCGGTCGGATATGTCCATGACCAGATCCATATGATGCTCAATGAGCAGGATCGTCAGCTCGAAGTCATTGCGGATGCGCCCGATAAACTCCGTCAGCTCGTCCGTCTCCTGCGGATTCATGCCGGCCGCCGGCTCGTCGAGCATCAGAAGCTTCGGCTCCGTCGCCAGTGCGCGGGCGATCTCCAGCCGACGCTGCTTGCCGTAGGGCAGGCTGGTCGCCTGCTCGTCCTTCACATCCTCCAGCCCGACGATGCGCAAAAGCTCCATGACCTCCTCGCGCTGACGCGCCTCCTCCGCGCGGTTGAGCCGGAACGTGGCGGAGAAGACGTTGCTCGTGCGCAGCATATGCTTGGCGATCAGCACGTTGTCAAACACGCTCTGCGACTTCCACAGGCGGATGTTCTGGAAGGTGCGCGCCATGCCCCGTCTGGTGATCTTATCGGGCGTGGGGTTCAAAACCGGCATGTGCAGGTAGGTCTCCGCCTCCTTGCCCTTGTAGTTCTGCCTCATCTTGCCCTGCGGGTGATTGCGCACGATCGGCTCGCCCATAAAGCTGACCTGTCCGTTGGTCGGCTCGTAAACGCCCGTGATGGTGTTAAAGGCGGTGGTCTTTCCCGCGCCGTTCGGTCCGATTAGCGCGACGATCTCGCCCCGGTTGACCTCAAGGCTCAGGTTATCGACGGCCACAACACCGCCAAACTGCATGGTGACATTTTCAATGCGAAGCACATTTTCGCTCATTTTTCGTCGCCTCCCCTCTTTGCGCGGCGGCGCAGAAGCTCGGGCAGCTCCTTATCGCCCATGATGCCCTTGCGGAAGAACAGCACGACCGCCATGATAATGATGGAGACGACCGCCATGCGAAAGCCGTTTTTGAAGACGCCGGGCGCGCTGATGCCGAGGAACTTCCCCGCGTCAAGGCCGCGCAGCAGCCATTCCAGCGCCGCGATATAAAGGAAGCTCGTAAGCACGCTGCCGGTGACGGAGCCGATGCCGCCGATCACAACGAGCAGCAGTATCTCATAGGTCATCGTGCTTCTGAACGAAAGCGCCTGCACCGCACCCATGTACATCGCCAGCATACCGCCGCCGACGCCCGCGAAAAACGAGGAGATGACGAACGCCAGACGCTTGTGGTGCGCAAGGTTGATGCCCATTGCCTCGGCGGCGATCTCATCGTCGCGGATGGCCTTAAACGCACGTCCGTAGGTGGAGTTCACCAGCAGGACGATGCATGCGACGAACACGCCGACGAGCAGCAGGTAGGCCGTCGCGCCGCCGATATCGGAGTAGCCCTTGAGAAGGTTCGAGGCGTTGGTCACGGGGCCGAGCGCCTCCCACTGGATAAACGTGCGCAGGATCTCGGCAAAGCCGAGCGTCGCGATGGCGAGATAGTCACTTTTAAGGCGCAGGACGGGAAGTCCAATCAGGAAGGCGAAGAACGCCGCGATCAGGCCGCCGACGATCAGCGCCGCCAGCATCCCCACCGTCGCGCCGGCCTTGTCGCCGAGGAAACCGGCGAACACCTCCGGCAGGGAGAATTTCACTATGCCGCCGTCAAAGTACTGATACACGCCCGCGCGCTTCGCCGCCGGAATGCACAGCACCGCGTAGGAGTACGCGCCGAGCAGCATGAAGCCGGCCTGACCGAGAGAAAAGAGTCCGGTAAAGCCGTTGAGCAGGTTCATCGAAACAGCGACAAGGGCGTAGACCGCGCCCTTTTTGATCACCTTGATCACAATGTGATAGCCCGGGAGCGCGGCGTCGAGCGCCACAGCCGCCGCCAGAACGGCAAAAAGAATCGCCGCGGTGATAATCGTTTCCCTGCCGATCGTTTTCTTTTTCATCTTCACCCCTCCTTACACCTTGTCCGTAGCCTTCTCGCCGAACAGACCCGTCGGCTTGACGCACAGCACGACGATCAACAGCGCAAAGGTAAACGCGTCGGAAAAGGCCGAGTAGCCGAGGCCCTTGATGATCTCCTCGCACAGGCCGATCAGAAACGCGCCGACCACCGCGCCGGGGATGGAGCCGATGCCGCCGAACACAGCCGCGACGAAGGCCTTCAGGCCCGGCATTCCGCCGGAGGAGATGGCCACGGAGGGATAGTTGGTAAAGTAAAGCATCGCGCCGACCGCAGCGAGGAACGAGCCGATGACAAAGGTCATCGAGATCACGGAGTTGATTTTCACGCCCATAAGCTGCGCGGTCTCAAAATCCTTGGCGGCGGCGCGCATTCCCATGCCGATCTTCGTCTTTTTGATCAGCGCGACCAACGCAAAGACGAGCGCGACCGTCAGGATGGGGGTGACCACCGTGACGCGCTTGGTGGACGTGCCGAAGATCGTGATCACGTCGGAGATCCAAGGGATCGGGTTCTTGACCGGCTGCGGCAGGCCGCCGGTGATGTAAAACGCAAGGTTCTGGATCAGGTAGCTCACGCCGATCGCGCTGATCATCAGCGACATGCGCGGCGCGGTGCGCAGCGGCTTGTAGGCCGCGCGTTCAATGCAAAAGCCGAGGATCACGGTAAAAATCAGCACAAGGGGCAGCGCAACATACATGGGCAAGGACGCCGTGGCGTAGACCATGACAAGCCCCGCCACCATAAAAACGTCGCCATGGGCGAAGTTGATCAGACGCAGGATACCGTACACCAGCGTATAGCCGATGGCGATGAGCGCGTACTGGCCTCCCACAGAAACGCCGTTGATCAGATACGGTAAAATTCCCTGCATGGAAAACCTCCTGTTGGTCGATATCAGAGAAACGTAAAAAATCGGGAAAACTTGGCGGGGCGTTGGCCCCGCCAAGTTTGGTCCGTGCGTATCGGTTCGGTTTTCGCGCGGCTCAGTTGACGCCCTGAACGGCGACGAAGTCCCACTCGCCGGTTTCGGTGTTGGCAGTCTTGATGTAAGCCGCGTCGCGGTCAGCGTCGCCGATCTCGTTGAAGGAGATCTCGCCGGAGATGCCGGAGTAGGTGACGTTGGGAAGCGCGGCAAGAATGTCGGCAGGCTCGGTGCTGCCGGCGGCCTTGATGGCCTCAAGCGCCACGAAGTAAGCGTCGTAGCCCATTGCGGTGACAGCCGCGATCATGTCGTCGCCGCCGTTGTTGGTCTTGGCGTCGGCGTTGGAGTTGATCCACTCCTTGATGCCGGCGTCGAACTCGGGCGCGCCGCCCTCCTGATAGAAGGTGGTGACATAGAGCTTGGTGTCGGTGCCCTTGGCGGCCGCGACGACCTTGTTGCTGTCGAGCGTGTCGGAGCCAAGGATCGCGCCCTCATAGCCCTGCGCGGCGGCAGCCTCGACGATCAGCTGCGCATAGTTGATGGAAACGGGAGCGAAGATAACGCCCGCGCCGGCGGCCTTGGCGTTGTTGATGTTGGAGACGAAGTTGGCCGTGCCCTCGGTAAAGCTCTCGGAAACAACGGTGCCGCCGAGACCCTCAAAGGCCTGCTTGAAGTAGTAGACCAGACCCTGATCGTAGTCGCTGCCGAGCATGCCGAGCAGATAAGCGGTCGTAACGCCAAGCTCCTTATAGGCATAGTTTGCAAGAACGGTGCCCTGGAACGGATCGAGGAAGCAGATGCGGAAGTAAACGTCGCAGTCCGAGGTGACCTGCGGGTTGGTGCAGGTCACGCCGATGGCGGGCATGCCGGCCTCGGCAAACACGGTGCCGCCGGCCGTGGAAACGCCGGAGCCGTAAGAGCCGAGAACGATGCTCACGCCCTTATTGATCAGCTCCGCCGCAGCGGAGGGACCGTTCTCCGCAGCGGTGCGGTTATCGACGGTGACCAGCTCGACCTGATAGGTCTCGCCGTTGATGTCAACGGTGGGCTGGACGTAGTTGGCATACTGCATGCCAAGGACCTCCTGCTTGCCGCCGGCGCCGTTGTCGCCGGTGAGCGGCTCGAACACGCCGATCTTAACGACCTTATCGCCCTCGTTCGCGGCCCCGCCGCCCTCCGACGGCGCATCGTCCTTCGCCCCGCAGGCGGCCAGCCCGAGCGCCATGACCAGCGCAAGAGCCAATGCAAGAATCTTCTTCATCGTTTCAAATCCTCCTGAAATTTTCGCCGCACCGATGCGGCCCGCAGAGCCTCTCTCCGCTCTGCCTTCAGTTTATTTTATCGGACCTTCCAATATATTTCAAGGGTCGAAATTGTCAGATTTTTCTTCGCCTTTTTCGCCGTCTTTTCCCCAACAGCGCAGATCCGTGCGCAATTGTCCTCGTGTCGCGCACAAATTGTGCTTCACCGAAAAAAAGCGTTTCCTTTTGTCTGTCACATAAGGACATATTTTTTGGTGCTTTTGCACAATACGCCCCCGCGTTTTCCCCAAAATAAAGAGGCGCAAGGCATAAAAATCTTCTGCCCCGCGCTTCTTTTTCCCATATTTTCCTGTAAATCAGGGGTTTTCGCGGATGATCCGCTCAAATTCCTCCGCCGAGACCGTCTCGTTTTTCAGCAGCTCCTCCGCCAAAGCGGTGAGCGCCGCCCGTCTTTCGGACAGGATATCCTCACAGCGGCGATAGGCCGCGTCGATGATCGCCTTGACCTCCCCGTCGATCTCAGCCGCCGTCTTCTCCGAATAGCTGCGCGTCTGGCCCATCGTTCTGCCGATGAACACCTCGTCGTGACCGCTCTCAAAGGCGATCGAGCCGAGCCGGTCGCTCATTCCGTAGGCGGTGACCATTTTGCGCGCGATGCGCGACGCGCGCTCAATGTCGTTGGACGCCCCGGTGGAGATATCGCCGAGCATCAGCTTCTCCGCCGCGCGTCCGCCCAGCAGAGAAACGATCTGCTCCTCCATATACCGCTTGGATTGATAGGCGCGGTCCTCCTCCGGAAGAGAGATCGTCATGCCGCCGGCCTGCCCTCTCGGGACGATGGTGACGCGATGGACCGGCTCATGCGTCGGCAGCGCCTGCATAACGACGGCGTGCCCCGCCTCGTGATATGCCGTAAGTCTGCGTTCGTGCTCCGGTACGACGCGGCTGCGCTTCTCCGGACCGGCGATCACCTTGATCTCCGCCTCCTCAAAATCAGACATGGAAATCAGCCGGTCGCCGCGCCGCGCGCACAGAAGCGCCGCTTCGTTGGCCAGATTCTCAAGATCCGCGCCGGTAAAGCCGGCCGTGCCGCGCGCGACCTTCGCAAGGTCCACATCCTCGGCAAGCGGCTTGTTGGCGGTGTGGATCTTGAGAATATCCTCGCGCCCGCGAATATCGGGACAGCCGACGTAGACCTGTCTGTCGAAGCGGCTGGGGCGCAGCAGCGCCGGGTCGAGAATGTCCGCGCGGTTGGTCGCGGCAAGGACCACAACGCCGTCGTTCGTGCCGAAGCCGTCCATCTCCACAAGAAGCTGGTTAAGCGTCTGCTCGCGCTCGTCGTGTCCGCCGCCGAGTCCGGTGCCGCGCTGGCGGCCCACCGCGTCGATCTCGTCGATAAAGATGATGCAGGGCGCGGCCTTCTTCGCCTGCTCAAAAAGGTCGCGCACGCGGCTCGCGCCCACGCCGACGTACATCTCCACAAAGTCAGAGCCGGAAATGGAGAAAAACTCCACGCCCGCCTCCCCCGCGACCGCGCGGGCCAGAAGCGTCTTTCCCGTGCCCGGAGGCCCGACGAGCAGAACGCCCTTGGGGATACGCGCGCCAAGCCGCGCGAAGCGGTCGGGGTCCTTCAGAAATTCGACGATCTCGCCCAGCTCTTCCTTCTCCTCGTCCGCGCCGGCAACGTCGGCAAAGGTCGTCTTCCGCGCGTTTTCATCCCCGCGCCGGAACGCGGCGTTCCCGAACTTCGCCATGCGGTCCCCTCCTCCGCCCGCATTGCGCACGGAAAAAAAGTACCAGATGGCAAACAGGCCCGCCGCCGCGATCACATAGGGCAGGAAGATCGCCAGATAGTTGGGGGAATGGTTCGCGGAGATATCATAATCCTCAAGAATGCCAAGCGCCTTCTGCTGCCCGATCAGCTCGCCGAGGTCGTCGTAGAAAAGGTCGAAATCGTAAAGCTCCTTTTTGATCTGCGTCTTCCCGCCAAGCTCCTCGCGCAGCGTGAGCGTAAGCGTCGTATCCGAAACGGAAAAGGACTTCACCTTCTCCTGCCGGAAAAGCTGCACCACCTCGGCGTAGGAGATCTCCGCCTCCTTGGGACGCGCAAAAAAGGAATACGCTGAGATCAGCAGCAGAAAGCACACCATCCACAAAAGATAGTTTGGTCGTTTGGTCTGGGTCAAATGCATTTCCTCCTTCGACGGGCTTGGCGGCGCGCCCTCCGCGATTTGAAAAGAGGCGCCGTACGCCTCTTTTTCTATAGAATATCAAAAAACGCTCCGGAATAGACCTCTCCGCCGCGCGAGCGCAGCGGGCGGCCCTCCGTTTTCGGCGCGCACCCCCGCGTGGAAGCGCGCGCCGCGCCGTTTTTACTTGGAATAGACCTCGGGCTTGAGCACCCCGATATAGGGCATGTTGCGGTACTTCTGCGCATAGTCAAGCCCGTAGCCCACAACAAACTCGTCGGGGACCTCGAAGCCCGCAAGGTCCGCGGTGATGGGCTTCGTGCGGCGGGCGGGCTTATCGAGCAGGGTGACGATGGTCACGCTCTTTGCGCCCTTGGTCATGAAATAATTTTTGAGGAAGTAAAGCGTATTTCCGGAATCAAGGATATCCTCGATCACAACGATCTCGCGGCCCGTGATGTCCTGCTGAAGGTCGTGCGTGATCTGCACAACGCCGGACGAGGAGGTCCCGTTCTGATAGGACGAGACCGCGATAAATTCCACATCGCTCCTGATCTGGCAGGCGCGGACGATGTCCGCCATGAAGATGAAGCTGCCCTTGAGAACGCCGAGGAACAGGGGGTCCCTGTCCTTGAACTGCTCGTAAAGCTCCTCTCCCATTTCCTGCACGCGGGCCTTGATCTGCTCCTCGCTGTACATAACCTTCAGAATGTCCTGATCCATCATGCTTTTAGCCATAGCTTTTCCCTCTCCTGTTTTTTTATTATTTTGGCGCCGCCGCGCTCCGCAGCGTCCGCCGGTCCTATCCCACGGTATGCTCCCCGCCGGGGCGGTCCTCTTTATTCCGCCGTCCGCCGGGTCCTTCGAAACTCCAGCACACACACGCACCGTTCGTCCTGCGGCGCAAACGCCGCATCCGCGCCGACGCCGTACACGGCGGCGACCGCCTCGCCCGCCCGAACCGCCGGCATTCCCTCGCGTTCGTCCGGGTCAAAGCCGCGTTCGGCAAGCAGACGCTTGACGCTCCTCGCGCCGCGCGCGCCGGAAAGCGTCATCCGGTCCGACGCGTTCCACGCGCCGACGGACAGCGGTCCGGCAAGAACGGTATCTTTTAATATAACGGTATTTTCAGATTTTTCAACACTTTTTTCACAGACGCGGCAGGAAATCTCATATTCCCCCCAGCGGACCGTCTCTCCCTCGCGCAGCGGGACGCTCTCCTCCCGCTGCGGCGCGCGCAGCCTGAGCGTCAGCTCCCCGCCCTCGCAGCCGGCGGTCACGCCGCCCGGCAGACTCAGCCGCATTCCGTCTCTCCCCTCGCGGCAGAGCGCGGACAGCGCGTCGTAATGCACGGCGGCGACGTCCTTTTTCCCCGCGCCGAGCCGGTCGAGCGCAAGGCGCAGCATGCGCGGGCGCAGCGCCTCCGGTGCGGAAGCGACCTCCGCGCGTGAAAGCCGCACGCCGTCCTCCTCCGTGCACAGCGTCGAAAGCCGCTCGGCGGCGAGGGCGTTGAGCAGCTCGTCCTCGCTCCGCAGCCGCAGCGCCGTTTCGGCGATGTGCTCCGCCGCGCGGGCGTTCAGCCGCTCCATGCGCGGCAGGATCTCCGCACGGATAAAGTTGCGTGTAAACGTCGTGTCGGCGTTGGTCGCGTCCGTGCGGTAGGGCACGCGCCGCTCCTTCGCATAGGCGGCGATCTCCTCCCGCGTGAGGCAGAGAAACGGACGCGCGAGCCGGCCGTTCACCGGCGCGATCCCGGCAAGGCCGGCCAGCCCCGTCCCCCGCGCAAGGTGGAACAGCACCGTTTCCGCGCAGTCGTCGGCATGGTGCGCCGTCAAAACGCGGACCGCGCCGGTCTGATCGGCGGCCGTGTTGAGAAAGTCGTAGCGCAGCTTGCGCGAGGCCTCCTCCAGCGACAGGCCGTGCGTGCGCGCATACTCCGCCGCGTCGCCGCTGCCGACGCAGAGCGGAATCCGCCGCGCCGCGCACCAGGACCGGACAAGGTCCTCGTCCATGTCGGCCTCCTCCCCGCGCAGCCGGTGGTTGAAGTGCGCCGCGCACACGCGGTAGCCGTTTTCATATAAAAAGTTCAGCAGGCACATCGAATCCATGCCGCCCGACGCCGCCGCGATCAGCAGCTCGTAGCGCGGCAGCATGTCGAAGCTCTGCGCAAAATCCAAAACCTTTTTCATTCTTCCTCGTACCGACGCTCAAGCGTTCCGAAGGTCGTATACTCCGGCATCCAGCGCAGCTCGACCTTCCCGGTCTCGCCGTGGCGGTTCTTGGCGA
>CAKTJA010000015.1 GCA_934567115.1 uncultured Oscillospiraceae bacterium | reverse complement strand
CGCCATGGTCCCCGCCATTCTGATCCTCACCTTCGCCGTCTCCCTCAAGAGCATGACGGGTCTCCTCGGCGCCGCCGGCTATGTGGAGGGCCTGATGCAGCACGCCGCCGAGGGCCTCTTCATGCTGCTGCCCGCCATCATCTTCGTGGTCGCCTGCCTGCTGGCCTTCGCCACCGGCACGAGCTGGGGTACGTTCGGCATTCTCATCCCCATCGTGCTGCCCATTTTCAACACCGCGCCCGACCTTCAGATCATGGGCATCTCCGCCTGTCTGGCCGGCGCTGTGTGCGGCGACCACTGCTCGCCCATTTCCGACACCACCATCATGGCCTCCGCCGGCGCGAATTGCAGCCACATCGACCACGTATCCACTCAGATCCCTTACGCGGTCACCGTCGCCGCCATCTGCTTCGTGAACTACATCCTCGCGGCGTTTATCCGCAATGCGGTCGTCAGTCTGGCGATCGGCGCGGCGATGGTCATTGGCACGCTGCTGGTCATCCGCTCCGTGCAGTCAAGGAAGACGGTCTGAGCGTACACCCAACGCCATTAAGCTAAGCGTCTTTCAGCGAGGCGATACCGAAAACAGCAGCCTATTTTACATGAATTTACCTAAAATATAAAAGTTAAGGACCGGGGCGTTTGCCCCGGTCCTTTCGCTTTTCCGCACCGGACGGAGACCGCCCGCTTTCCGCGTGAAGACGGAAAGCCCCGCCCGCCGAACGATGCATCGTCCGACGGGCGGGGCCGTATTCAACGCTTCCGCAGTCCTTCGCCAAGGACCGCGCCGCAGCGGACGCGTCCGCTTACTCGATGGAAAGTCTGCGCGTACCGGCGACCTCCACATCCTTCTTGGGCAGCGTCAGCGTCAGAACGCCGTCGTTGTAGCCCGCCTTGATGTCATCCGCCTTCACGCCGGAAATGTCGAAGCTTCTGGCGTAGCTGCCGTAGCTGCGCTCGCAGCGGACGTAGTTCCCGTTCTTTTCGTCGTGGTCGCTCCTGCGCTCGGCACGGATGGTGAGGTTGTCGCCGTCGATGTCAACGGCAATGTCCTCCTTCTTCACGCCGGGCAGGTCGGCCTCCAGCAGGTAATGATCGCCCTTGTCCTGGATGTCGGTCTTAAAGGCGTTCACATCGCCGAGGAAATCACGGTTCCCGAAAAACGCGCGCTCCAGCGCCGCCATGTCGCGGAAGGGGTCATAGGACGTCATGCTTCTGCCGCTGCGATAAGGTCTGAGTTCAAACATAATAAATACCTCCTGCTTCAAGTCGATTCCGTTTGGAAAAATTCGGATCGCTCTTCCTTTTTTCTGTGTCTCAGTTTACCCGGTATTTATGTCCAAAAATACGTCTTTCCATGAACGAATCATGAATTTTAGCACTCATTGTCCGAGAGTGCTAAAGTCGTCGCTCCGCGCCGTCGGGCAGGCCCCTTTGCCGCCCGACGAAAGCAACTACGCGCTTTCCGGGGCGGAAGGCATGCCTCCCGTTTCTCCGCGGGACCCGCGCGGGCCGGTCAAAAACCGCGCACGGCGGACACGGCAAAAAAGAGAGACGGACAGCAATTCGCTTCCGTCTCTCGTTTCTTTCTTTTTCAGCGGGACCGCGCCGCGTCACCGGCAGTATTTTTCGACATAGGCGTTCTGACATTCGGTGATAACACCGATCGCCTTTTCCCGGCCGAGCACGTCGCTCACCACCGTCTCCTTACCCTCAAGGCTTTTATAGACGCGGAAAAAGTGGCGGATCTCGCTCGCCACATGGTCGGGCAGCTCGGAAATGTCGTGATATGTATTATAGGTCGGGTCCTCAAACGGGATCGCAATGATCTTTTCGTCAAGCGAGCCGCCGTCCTCCATGGTGATCACGCCGATGGGGAAGCACTCGACAAGGCTCAGCGGACGGATGCACTCCGAGCAGAGCACGAGCACGTCGAGCGGGTCGCCGTCGTCGGCCCAGGTGCGGGGAATAAAACCGTAGTTCGCGGGGTAGTGAGTCGAGGTGTAGAGAATGCGGTCAAGCCGCAGAGCGCCGGTCTCCTTGTCCATCTCGTACTTGTTTTTGCTTCCCTTTTCGATTTCGATCACGGCAAGAAAATCCTCCGGACGCACACGGGAGGGCGCAACATCGTGCCAAAGATTCATAGCAATCCTCTCTTTCTGAAACACAGCCGCCCCCGACGGAGGCGCGGACGATCGAAGCGGACAGGCTTCCCTATGGGGATTATAATCTGTCCGCGCGGCAATTGCAAGAGGGGCGGCGCGCAAAGTTTTGCCCCGCCCTCAGCGCGGCTGCGGCGTTCGGCGCGGCTCCCTCTCCAGATGGATCATCAGCGCGGCGATGTCCGCCGGGGACACGCCGGAGATGCGCCCCGCCTGACCGAGCGAGCGCGGCCGAATGGCGCCGAGCTTCTCCCGCGCCTCCAGCCGCAGACCCTCCAGCCGCGCATAGTCCAGATCCTCCGGAAGCAGCCGGCTCTCAAGCCGCGCGAACTCGTCCACCGCCGCCTGCTGACGGCGGATATACCCCTCGTACTTGACGGAGATCTCCACCTGCGCGGCAACGTCGCGCGGACACGCGGCGCAGCCCTCGTCGAACGCGCGCAGATCGTCATAGCACAGCTGCGGACGGCGCAGCAGGGCAATAAGCGGGCTGCCGTCCGCGATCTCGGACGTGCCCCGTTCGCGCAGCAGGGCGTTGAGCGGCGCGGACGCGGGGAGGCCCGTATGCTCCAGTCTGCGGATCTCACGCGCGACGGCGGCGTACTTCGCCTCAACGGCGGCAAGCCGCTCGTCCGAAACAAGGCCGAGCGCATGTCCGATCGGCGTCAGCCGCTCGTCCGCGTTGTCCTGACGGAGCACGAGCCGGTACTCGCTGCGGCTGGTCATCATGCGGTACGGCTCGTCCGTCCCCTTGGTCACAAGGTCGTCGATCAGCGTGCCGATGTAGCTCTCCGCACGGTAGAGAATGAACGGAGCCTCGCCCCGAAGCTTCCGCACGGCGTTCACTCCCGCGACGAAGCCCTGCACCGCCGCCTCCTCATATCCGGAGGAGCCGTTGAACTGCCCCGCGCCGTAAAGCCCGCCGACCGCCTTGACCTCAAGCGTGGGGGCGAGCGCGGTTGGATCGATGCAGTCATACTCGATGGCGTAGGCAGGGCGCATGATCTCCGCATGCTCCAGCCCTGCGACCGTGTGCAGCATTTGCAGCTGCACCTCCTCCGGCATGGAGGAGGAAAAGCCCTGAATGTACAGCTCCTCGGTGTCCAGTCCCATCGGCTCGATAAAAAGCTGGTGGCGCGGCTTATCCGCAAAGCGGACGACCTTGGTCTCGATGCTCGGACAGTAGCGCGGGCCGACGCCCTCGATCACTCCGGAGTAGATGGGACTGCGGTCCAGATTCTCGCGGATGATGCGGTGCGTCTCCTCGTTGGTATAGGTCAGGTAGCACACGGCGCGGTTGCAGAGCGCGCGCTCCGTGGAAAAGGAGAACGGCGTCGGCTCGGCGTCTCCGTCCTGCCGCTCCATGCGGCTGAAATCGACGCTTCGAGCATTGACGCGCGGCGGCGTTCCTGTCTTAAAGCGGCGCAGCGGAAGTCCCAGCTCGCGCAGCTGCCGCGCAAGGGGCAGACTTGCGTGCATGCCGTCTGGTCCGCCGGAGCGCACGCATTCGCCGACGATCGTCCGCCCGTCGAGGTAGGTCCCCGAGCAGAGGATCACGGAGCGCGCGCCGAAGACCGCGCCGTTCTCGGTTACGACGGACCGCACCGCGCCGTTCTCCGTGCGCAGCGCAACGATCTCCGCCTGACGGAGCGTCAGATTCTCCTGCCGCTCAAGCGTGCGCTTCATCACGGCCTGATAGGTTCTGCGGTCTGCCTGCGCGCGCAGCGACCAGACGGCGGGACCCTTGCCCCGGTTGAGCAGACGGTACTGGATACAGGCCTCGTCCGCGGCCCGCGCCATCTCGCCGCCGAGCGCGTCCAGCTCGCGCACAAGATGCCCCTTGCCCGTTCCGCCGATGGCCGGGTTGCAGGGCATGTTGCCCACCGCGTCAAGATTGACGGTGAAGCACACCGTCCGCGCGCCGAGCCGCGCGCTCGCAAGCGCAGCCTCAATGCCCGCATGCCCCGCGCCGATGACCGCGACCTCATATTCGCCGGCAAAATACTCACGCATAAGCGCTTCCTCCCTGTCTGAGCGTAATGACCGCCGTCTGCGGACGGTTGTTGATGCGCGGAATAAAGCGCGGGGAATTTCCAAGCCCGCGCGAAACAAAAACCTCCGCCCCCGCGCAGTCCGCGTCCGTGCAGCGGTACGGTCCGGCGGTAAAGCCGGGGAGGAGGCGGAACGAGGAGTCGATCACGCCGTCGGTGAACGGGAGCCGCCAAATCCCGCCGTGCGCATGACCGCAGAAAACAAGGGCTGCGCCAAGCCGGCAGTAGCGCCCGTTGAAAAGATCGTTGCGGTGCGCGAGCAGCAACCAAAAGGTCTCGCCGTACGCGGCGCGAAGCTCCTGCGCAAGCTGCTCCGGCGTTTTCTGGTCGGCATAGCCGTTGGGATCGTCGATCCCCGCAAGAACGATCGTATCCCCGCCGCGCTCGAGCAGAACAAACTCGTTGGAGAGCACCGTCACGCCGTTCTCGCGCAGCGCGCGCTTGATGCGCTCCGCCGCCGCAGGGCCGTGATCCCACTCGTGGTTGCCGGTAACATAGTAGACCGGGGCAATGCCGCTCAACGCGGCGCCGGTCTCTGCGGCGTATGCCTCCGGATCGTCCGTCGAGCGGTCGACCAGATCGCCGGTGAGAAAAATGCAGTCCGGCTGTGCCGCGCGCACGGACGCGTACAGCCGCGCGTTGTCCTTCCCAAAGCGTCTGCCGTGCAGATCGCTGAGCTGTACGATGCGAAGGCCGTCGAAGCCGTCCGGCAGGTCCGGGAACCGGAGCGTGTATTCGTCGGTCTCGATGCTCTCGTTCCCCCATATGAGCGCGGCAAGCGCCGCTGCGGTGAGCAGTAGAAAAACGCGCGGCCCGAACCGCCTTCCGTGAGAATGCCTTGCCATAGAAAACTCCCGGTCAGAAAATTTAATATATTATTTTATCATAAGCTTTTGTCGGGAAACAGAAAAATCTATACGTCACTATGCACAAATTATTTTCTTCTTGTTTGTGTAATATGTTGATTTTTGCTCTTGCGCGGACAGACGGACCGTGATAGAATATGGACAAATCAAATCAGGAAAGGAGCGTGAGAACCAATATGTTTGAAAACTTCAAGAACTTTGACGTCGACGACATGATCTTCGGCAGTGCAAAGCAGATCATCAGCGAGCGCTGAGAGAACGGCAGAACCACGCAGGAATGCGTGGGTTTTTTGTTTTTATGGGGCGGGAACGCCGTTGATGATAACGCTGCTTTTCCCCACGCGCGAAAGGGCAGTGCGGGAAAACACGGAGAAAGGCTCCGCGTACGGAATCGTTTCGTACGCGGAGCCTGATTTTTTCTCTCCCAGCGGACCGTGCCGCGCCTTTCAGCCGCGCCGCGCGCAGCGGGCGCGAAGCTGCTCCTCCGTCACGCGGTAGCTCTGCACCATGAAGCGGTCCTCCTCGAGCTCCGGAGTCTCAAGACCGCGCGAAGCGTGGATCGACGCGATCACCGTGCGAAGCAGCTGCGGATTTTTGACCATGATCGGACCGGTCAGCTCGGAGGCAAAGACGCCGCGCCCGCAGAATCCCTCGGGGGCGCACGGGCCGTCGTTTCCAAAGCCCATGTCCAGCGTGTGCAGCAGCGGCGAGGAAACGCCGGTGATGCGGCTGCACTTGTTCATAAACCCGACGACGGGCGCGTCGAAAAGCGCCGTGTGCCCGTAAACGTCGCCCGTAAAGCGCTCACCGCCCTGCACGGACACAAAGTCCGCCAGCTCCAGCGCGGGATAAACCGTTCCGTCCCGGTCCGTGATCGAGCGGCCGAGCAGCTCCATCGAATTTCCGGCAAAAAGCATCGTCACGCCGCGCGCCTCCGCGTCCCGCAGCGCCGGCGCAAAGCGGAGAATATCCGCGAGGGCGGCCTTCTGCGCCCGCTCCGTCCCCGCGCCCACAAAGAGAAAGTCGGCATCGGAGAGGTCGGCCTGTCCGCCGGGGGCGACATATTCGACGCGGACGGAATGCCCCAGCCGCTCCAGCGCGCGGCGGACGACGGACACGTTGGCATAGCTCCCGTACAGGCTCATCAGCTCCGGATAAAAGTGAAGGATCTTCACATCCATCTCTCAGCCCTCCCTTTCCACATGCGCAAGAAGCTTGTCCCGGTCGGAGAAGCAGGTGACGGCGAAAAGCTCCTCATCACCGTCCGCCGCGAGCCGCGCCGCCGCCTCGGCGATATCGGGAACGACCTCCCAGTTCGCAAGGCGCGTGAAGCCGAAGCGCACGGCAAGGTCGTTGCAGTACCTGCCCGAGAGGATCACCCGCCGCACGTTCGGCGCGTCGAGCTTATCAAAATCAATGTCCCAAAGCCAGCTCGTCTCGCTGGTAAAATACTTCCTGCTGACCGCGTCCACAATGACAAGCACGCTGCACTCCGCCCCGGACTGCGCGATATAACGCAGATTGGTGTCGTAGGCGATGGAGTTTTCGTGCTTGCTGGTCAGCAGCGTACCCCGGTGCGCGCCGAGGCGGAAGGTCTGCATGCGTCCGTTTTTGAGAACGTAGCTGCTTATGACCCCGGCGACCGTATCCGCGCTCACGCCGCATTCGCGGCAGACGGCGTAGGCGGCGAGAATGTTGTATACATTATAGATGCTTCGGAACGCCAGCTGAATGCGCACGCTCCCGTCAAGCGTCAGCGCGCCGTCGGCAAGGTCAAGCGCGGTGGCGGTATAATCCGTTTTCGGCTTACGGTGTCCGCAGCGCGTGCAGCGGTACGCGCCGATGTGGTTGTAGTGTACATAGTCGTAGACCATCGGCGCATGGCACACCGGGCAGTACGCGCCGTCGTGATACACGCCGTCCGGCGCGTCGGTCGAAACGGAGCAACGGTCAAGCCCGAACCACTTGACCCGCTCGCGACCGCGGCCGAAGCAGCTTGAGAGCGGATCGTCCGCGTTGAGGATCAGCTCCGTATCGTCGTGAATGGCGGGAACGAGCGCGTCGTAGACCCACTCCGGATGCCCGTTTCGGGTAAGCTGATCGCGGTAGAGATTGGTGATGACGAACTGCGTGGGGTGGAAGAAGCGGAAGGAATATTTCGCATAGCGCTCGTCGCTCTCCAGCAGAAGCACGTCCGCCTTCACCCGCCCGGAAAGCGTCGCGTTCGACAAAATCAGCGTGGTCACGCCCTCGATCTGGTTGGAGCCCTCCGCGTTGTAGATGACGTTCTTCCCATCCGCGCGGAGGATCGCGGCGATCATCTCCACCGTGGAGGTTTTTCCGTTTGAGCCGGTGACCGCGATGATGTGACGCGGCAGCTCCACCCGCCGCAGAATGTCGGGACATAGCTTCAGCGCCGCCGCGCCGGGCATTGAGCTTCCCTTTCCCACGAGCCTGCCGACGGCCCGGGCAAGCTTGCAGACAAGAATAGCCAGAAGTTTCCGCATGGTGTTCCCTCTTTTCGATCGGTAAGTAGGAAAAGTATACCACGCCGTCCGGCAAATTAACAGGGGGATTTTGGATTTTTCGCCCTGCGGCGGGACAGGGCTTGACAGCGGCGCGTCCGGCGGTATATCCTTGCAGAAGAGGCGAATGCCAGCCAAATCAAAGACGGAGGTGCTTTTATGTTCCGCGAAATGAGAAGATCCCGCCAGCAGCTCAGCGAGGCGGAGAGCGTGGAGATCCTGAAGGCCGGGAAGACCGGCGTGCTCGGCGTGCTCGGCGACGACGGGTATCCCTACACCGTGCCGGTCAACTACGTCTACGAGGACGGAAAGATCTGCTTTCACGGCGCGAAGACCGGGCACAAGCTGGACGCGCTTACCCGGTGCGAAAAGGTCTCCTTCTGCGTGATCGCACGGGACGACGTCGTCCCGGACAAGCTGACCACCTACTTCAAAAGCGTGATCGTCTTCGGCCGCGCCCGCGTGCTGAAGGAGGAGGATGAGATCCTCCGCGCCGCATGGTCGCTCGGTCTCAAGTACAGCGATGACCGCGAGCACATAGACAGCGAGATCAAGCGCGACTGGAACGCGCTCTGCTGCGTCGAGATCGCCATCGAGCACATGACCGGCAAGGAGGCCATCGAGCTGACGCGCGCCCGCTCCGCCGGGGCAAAGCCCGAAACGGTCTGACCGGCGGGCGCACCGCCGATGGGCGCACAGTCCGGCAGACAAATGCGGAAAGCGCAGAACAGGACCCGGATCGAACGATCCGGGTCCTGTTTTTACATCGCTGCGAATTTTACATCGCTGCGAAAAATTGTCCGTCCGCCGTCAGGCAAGCGCCGCCGTGATGATCGCCATCGAATAGACCTCCTGCGCGTTGCAGCCGCGGGAAAGGTCGTTGATGGGCGCGTTCAGTCCCAGCAGGATCGGGCCGTACGCGTCGAAGTTGCCGAGGCGCTGCGCGATCTTATAGCCGATGTTGCCGGCGTTGATGTCGGGGAAAATGAAGGTGTTGGCATGTCCGCCCACGCCGTCGGAAATGTGCTTCGTCTTGGCGACCACGGGGGAGACCGCCGCGTCAAACTGGAACTCGCCGCCGATGGGCGTTTCGGGCATGGCGGCGCGGGCCTTCTCACAGGCGTTGTGCATCTTATCCACATCCTCGCCCTTGCCGCTGCCGAGCGTCGAATAGCTCAGGAACGCGACCTTCGGATCGACGCCGAAGATCTTGGCGCACGCGACGGTTTCCTTGCAGATCTCAACCAGCTCGTCCTCGTTCGGGTGGATGTTGATGGCGCAGTCCGCCATGGCAAGCACCTCGTTCTCGCCGGAGGCGGAGGGACGGACCATAATGAAGCAGGACGAAACGATCTTGTTGCCCGGCTTGGTCTTGATCAGCTGAAGCGCGGGGCGGACGGTGTCCGCCGTGGAATAGGTCGCTCCGCCGAGCAGACAGTCGGCCTTCCCCTCCTTGACGAGCATGGTGCCGAAGTAGTTGCCCTTGCGCAGCGCCTCGCGGCACTGCTCGTCGGTCATCTTCCCCTTGCGCAGCTCGACCATGTGGGCGACCATTTCCTCCATTCCGGGATAGTTCTCCGGATCGGCGATCTCCGCGCCGCGAATATTGAAGCCGGCGTCCTCCGCTGCGGCGGCGATCTCATCGGGATTGCCGATCAGCAGCGGCTTGAGGAAGTTACCGGAAAGCAGACGCGCGCTCGCCTCCAGAATGCGCGGGTCCGTGCCCTCGGTAAAAACGATGGTTTTGGGGCTTTTCTTCAGCGTAGCGATCAGTTGACCAAACATGAAAATTCCTCCTGACAGTATAAAGCGTCCGCAATGAGCGGCGCGAATTAACGGGGTATAGTATACACCTCTTTTTTTCGGGTCACAACAGGAAATCATAAAAAATTTACAATTTTAATTTTCCCGTTTTAAACCGGTCAAAATACACGAAAAAACGGAAGATGTTGTGCCGAAACAAGGGAAATACGGCAAAATGTTGAGCCGCTCCCTTTTCCTGCCGCGCCCGCGCGGCGCGCCGGCGGGGGAGGAGGGCTTGACGCGGGGCGGGAAAAAGGGTATATTACATTTATTACAAATTGTAACCACTTTAACCGGTTTTTATTTTATGGGGTGAACATGAAACAACGCACAGGAAAACGGCGGGGGGATCGCACCTCCGCCAATGCTTACGCCGCCCGGGCAGTGGCGCTGGGCGGTCTGCTTGCGGCGTCGTTCGCCGCTCTGCTCGGCAAGGCGCGGGAATACGCCCGGCGCTTCGGCGCTCTGCTCGTTGAGCTGCTTGGCAAGGCAGGGGAGTATGCCCGGCGCTTCGGCGCTCTGCTCGCCGACCTGTTTGACAGGGCGAGGGAGTACGCGGTGGAGGAGCCGATCGGCCAGCGGCTGCGCAGGGCGCACAGCCATGCGAAGAAAACGGTGCATGAGGCGCACGCCCGCAATTTCCCGGAATCCGGAAACGTCGCGATGCAGCTGCTGCTGTTTTTGTTCGGCATGCTCCCGTATTGGGGCGCGCTGGCGCGTGAGCAGCTGCACCGGCTTCGCGGACTGCACATTCGCCGCACCGGCGGACGGCGGGCGGTCAAGTGGCGTGCGGAGAAGTACCATCCGCTCATCTTTGTCGGCGGGGCGCTCGTCATTGCCGCCGCCGCCATGCTCCTTACGCGCTACACCATCGGCACGACCGTTATCTACGACGGGAAAGCGCTTGACACGGTGGCGAGCGTGCGCGATGCGAAGCGCGTCGCGGCAAGCCTTGAAAGCATCACCTCCGAGACGCTCGGAAAATCCTTCTCCTTTTCCGACAGCTCCATTCAGTATTCCAGCCGGATAGTCGCCCGCAGCGAGCTGTCCGAGCAGGAGACGCTCGAGGAATCGCTCAGCGACGAGGTAGGGCTTGTCACAAAGGGCTACTCCCTGTATATCAACGACGAGCTGGTCGGCTCGACCGAGTACGCGGGCGCACTGGAGGGACTGCTCGACCAGCTGAAGGAAAGCTATATCTCGCAGGACACGCTGACGGTCGATTTCGTGGAAAACGTCCGCATCGCCGAGGGCTACGTGCCGACGGAGAGCATCGTCAACCTCGGCCACATCGCGGAGCTGCTCAACTCCACCAAGGCCGGCGAGGTGACCTACACGGTCGTCAAGGGCGACACGTGGAGCGGCATCGCAAACGGTCACGGCATGTCCTCGAAGGAGCTGCTTGCCCTCAACCCGGGCTTTGACATCAACCGTCTTCAGATCGGCGACGAGCTGACGCTCTCCAACGCGGTGCCGTACCTGACCGTTGTGGTCACCGAGCGGCAGAACTATGTGGAGGACGTTCAGTACGATATCACCTATGTTGACGACGCAAGCATGTATAAGGGCGACTACCGTGTTCTCTCCAAGGGCGTTTACGGATCGGCGGACGTGGTGGCCGACGTTATCTATATCAACGGCGAGGAGACGGAGCGTAGCATCATCTCCAGCGTCACGCTTTCCGAGCCTGTGACCGAGCGCCGCGCTCAGGGCACGAAGGAGCGTCCGAGCTGGTATCCGACCGGAAGCTTCCGCTGGCCGACGAGCGGCCGCATCACCTCGTACTTCGGCTATCGCAACACCGGCATCCGCGGCGCGTCCACCAACCACAAGGGCATCGACATCGCGGTGCCCTACGGGACGACGATCTACGCGGCGGACGGCGGAAAGGTGATCTACTCCGGCTATAAGGGCGCGATGGGCAACGTGGTCATTATCGACCATCAGAACGGCTTCAAGACCTATTACGAGCACAACAGCTCTCTGCTGGTGTCCGTGGGACAGACGGTCTATAAGGGTCAGGCGGTCGCAAGGGCCGGTCGAAGCGGCGTAGCCAGCGGCGTTCACTGCCACTTCGGGATCCAGTACAACGGCAGCTACGTCAATCCGCTGCGATATCTTTCATAAGCGGCGGTGTGTCCGCGCCCTCGCCGGGGCGGCCCCCGCATTCTCTGACCGGCAGCTGTAAACGCTGCCGGTCAGTCGGTTATTTGCCGCGGCTCCGGGGCGCACCGGGCGGCAGAAGGGAAAGGAGTTATTTTATGGGACTTGACTGGGGCGTTCTCCATTGGATCCGAGAGAATCTTTCCTGCGGCTTTCTCGACCTTTTTATGCCGGCGGTCTCGGCCCTCGGCAACGGCGGGGCGGTCTGGCTTCTATCTGCGGTCTGTCTTTTGTGTACCCGAAAATACCGCCGTCAGGGTGTGATCCTGCTGGCGGGGCTGGCGGCGGGCGTTCTGGTGGGTAACCTGTTTTTGAAGAACCTGATCGCCCGCCCGCGCCCCTGCTGGCTCGATCCGGGCGTTCGGCTCCTGATCCCCTCCCCGGCGGATTGCTCCTTTCCCTCCGGGCACACGCTCTCGTCCGTCATCGGCGCGACGGTGCTGACAAGGACGGATCACCGCTTTGGCTGGGCGGCGGTCCCGCTCGCCGCGCTGATCGCATTTTCAAGGCTGTACCTGTACGTGCATTTTCCCAGCGACGTTCTCTTTGCCGCCGTGCTGGGCGTCGCCATCGGTGAGCTTGCGTTCCGTCTGGGGGGCCGCCGCGCGCCGCAGCCGCGTGCGTAGAGTGCCGCCCGTCGCGTCCCATTCTCAAGCGCGGACACAGGGCGCGGTCTTCTTTTGCCGAAAAACACAGCGGGACCCGGATCGAATGATCCGGGTCCCGTTTTCTTATCCTCCGCGCTCCCATACGGAGCGGCTGAACACGACGGTCAAAGCATCCGTCCGCGTCAATTGCTCACATCATAGAATACCTTTTCGCCGGGAGCGACCATATCAAGCTGCTCTCGGGCAAGCTGCTGAAGATACTCCTCGTCGCCCGCCTTGCTGAGCGCCGCCTTCAGCGACTCATTTTCCCGGCGCTGCGCCTCCACCTGAGCGGCGAGCGCCTGCTTTTCCGTCTCCGCGCCCTCGATCTTCCGCTGCAGTCCCAGCAGGTGAGCGCCTATGAGAAGCAGCAGCGCGAGAACGAGAAGCCCCGGAAACGCGCTGTTTCGCTTTCGACCCTTCGCCGCCATAATGTATGCCTCCCTTTCGTTCCGCGGCCCGGCGCGCCCGACGCGCCGACCGCCTGTAATTTCCTATTATAAAGGACCTTTTCTGAAAAAGGAAGAGCTTTTTGCCAATTTTGTACAGTCTGCCGCAATATTTTTTCAGCAGACAGAGCGGGAGGCGCAGGATCCGCAGAAATTCGGACATGCTCTCCGCCCAGAAGTCCCACAGCGGACGCAGAAGCGGAGACAGCAGCGCAAAGGAGACCGCCGCGCCGACGATCACCGCAAAGAGCATATACAGCCGCAGCTCCCCGTTTCCGACGCGCAGAGAGAAGGCGGACAGCGTAACGGCAAGCACGATGCAGAAAAGCGCGTCGGTCACGCCGGTCGCCGAAGCGCGGCGCTGCCGGCGGAGCCGGCGGACCGCACGCAGCGCGTCGTAGAGCAGGGCGAAGCCCGCGCCGAGCAGGAGCGATTTCCACAGGGCGCTGAACTGCGCGCCGATCTCTATTCCCATATGCTCAGCCCCCGAACAGGCGGCTGAGCAGACCGCCGGAGCCTCCGGACGCGTCCTCGTAGCTGAGCGAATCAATATGACCGTCCACGTGCAGCTCGCCGCCGTCCAGACTGAGCTTGCCGATATGCAGCCCCTCGCCGGTAACGATCAGCGTCCCGGCGGATGTGGACATTACGATCTCATTTTCGTCAAAGCGGTCCACATCGTCCACGCCGGAGACGGTCAGGCTCTCGCGTCCGTCCAGCTCGATCCGGTGCGCGCCCGCGCCGTAGTTGGTGTTTTCATAAGCCATAATCAAACCTCCCATACACCACAGTGTATGGGAGGCGTGTCCTGAATATGACGGTCAGTCGTTCGGAAGCTCGCGGTAAAGCGCGGGCGCGTCCGTTTTGGCCACCGCCTCGGCAACGGCAAGCACCTCGACCGTAAGCGTGCGCTCGCCGAAATGGAGCGCGATGCGGTCGCCCGGCTTCACGTCATACGATGCGCGGGCAACGCGTCCGTTGACCGTGATGCGGCCCAGATCGCAGGCCTCGTTCGCGATGGTGCGCCGCTTGATGAGCCGCGAGACCTTCAGGTATTTATCCAAGCGCATGGAGAACTTCCTCCCTGAAAAATGAGGAGCGGCGGTTCCGCGCCGCCGCTCCGTCCTGTCAATACGCGCAAAGGCGACCGCGCCTTCGGCACGGATCAGCCGACGATATCCTTAAGCGCCTTGCCGGCCTTGAAGACGGGAACCTTGGACGCGGGAATGGTGATGGCCTCCTTGGTCTTGGGGTTGCGGCCGGTGCGCTCCGCACGGGTCTTGACCTCGAACGAGCCGAAGCCGACGATCTGCACCTTCTCGCCGTCCTTGAGGGATTCGGCGATGGCGTCCAGCGCGGCGGTAACGACGGC
This sequence comes from uncultured Oscillospiraceae bacterium, assembly GCA_934567115.1. Taxonomy (GTDB): domain Bacteria; phylum Bacillota; class Clostridia; order Oscillospirales; family Oscillospiraceae; genus Hominicoprocola. The sequence goes on along the minus strand of CAKTJA010000015.1, from coordinate 843 downwards.
TTCAGAGTCCTTCTTGGACACGCCGGCCTTTTCGGCAGCGGCAGCGATGAGTTCGGTCTTATTCATGATTTAGCCTCCTGAGAGATGTTGATTTGCCGAAGAGGATGTTTCTTCGGTGAGATTATAAACAAAAAACGGCGGCGCCGCTTTTTATTCATCGGAATGCTTCGCCTCGTTCCACAGGCGGTCCAGCTCTTCAAGCGAAAGCGCGTCCATCGAAGCGCCGCGCCCGGCGCACGCGCGCTCCATCCGGCGAAAGCGCGCGGTAAATTTATCGCAGGCCGCGCCCAGCGCAGCCTCCGGATCGACGCCGACAAATCTGCCGACCTTCACGGCGGCAAACAGCACGTCGCCCAGCTCTTCAAAGTAATTCGTTTTGTTTTCAACCGCTTCGCGCAGCTCGCGCGTCTCTTCCTCAAGCTTGTCCAGCGCACCGGAAACGTCGGGAAACTCAAACCCGGCCTTCGCCGCCTTGCCCTGAAGCTTGTCCGCGCGCCAAAGCGCGGGAAGCGACCGGGCGACGGACTCCATTGCCTCCGCAGTGGTCCGCTGCCCCTTCTCCTGCCGCTTGAGCACGTCCCAGCTTTCAAGGACCTGTTCGCCGTTCTCCATGGGGGCGGCGGTCCCGAAAACGTGGGGGTGGCGGAAAATCAGCTTTTTGCACACATGGTCGGTGACGTCCTCCGTCGTGAAGCGCCCGGCGTCCTCCTCAATGTGAATATTGAAGAGGACCTGCATCAGCATATCGCCCAGCTCCTCGCACATCATGGCGGGATCGTCCCGGTCGAAGGCTTCGGCGGCCTCGTACGCCTCCTCCAGAAAATTGCGGCGGTTGGACAGGTG
>CAKTJA010000014.1 GCA_934567115.1 uncultured Oscillospiraceae bacterium | reverse complement strand
GGTACCCCCCACGAAGTGGGGCAGCTCTTCGCTGGATGGAGGGACGCTCGTCATTGAGTACTGCGAGCACGAGAATGACGATCAGGAATATGTTGCCGACAGCGGCAGCAGTAACAACACCCATCACCGGTATTGCACGGCGTGCGGCTTTACATGGGCTTCTGAGGAGTGCTTTACAAGCGGGGCTCTTTCCGACATCCAGTCGAACGGCGCAGCGGGGCACACCCTGAAATGTATCTGCGACCGCGAAAAGATAGAGGCTCACACCGAGCAGGTCCTGCCCGTGGCAGTGGCCACGCTGGACGGCAAGGGACATGTCAGCAAGATGTGCTCGTGCGGCTATACGTCCGTCACGTCGGAAGAGCACAATTACGGCGCTGACGGCAGCTGCACCGAATGCAAGTTCAAGCCGGTCTTTGAGGACGGTAATGGCAATCTGTACGATTATGGCGGCACAAATTCGATAGATGAACTCAACGAAGTCATCAAAAACGGCATGACCTCCTTCAAGCTGGTGAATTTTGCACAGGGTGAAGGCGCAGATCCGACCACCGTGAGTGCGGTCTTTGAACTTAATACCGATGCAACTGTCACGCTGGATATGAACGGCAAGACTCTGACAAATAATGGAGGAGTCCCGGCCCTGACGGTCAGCGGCGGCACGCTGATCATTAATGGAGACGCAGTGATTGAGGGTGTGGATGGCATCGCAGAAATACCCGCCACCCCCGCCGTTTCCGTCACCGGCGGCGAGCTGGTGTTCGAGGGCGGTTTGACTGCGCAGGGCGGCAGCGGCAGCAGTGCCGCCGCTCCCGCGGTCGAGGTCACGGGCGGCAAGGTGACCTTCGAGGGCGCTGTGACCGCCACCGGCGGCTTGAAGGGTCAAAACACAGGTGCCAGGACCTGCGAACCTGCGATCAAGGCCACCGGCGGCGAGCTGGACTTCAAGGGCAGTCAAGAAGCTCAGGTCGAGCTGAAACTGTACGGCGGCCTGACGGTCACGGGCGATGCGACGCTGACCCACCATCTGACCAAGGGTTTCTTCTATAGTAAGCCCGCCGATGCTACAACGGACTCAATAACCGGGGCTGCGGTGTCGACCGTGGGCAGCAACGTCTACAAGAACGCTACGCTGGGTAACGTGAATAAGCTGCTGGCAGACAAACATGTTTTTGTAAAGCTTGGTTCGAAAGACGAGGATGACAAGTATTTAACTGCCTCCTATGAATCTTTGGGCTGGGACGTTACCATTGAGAAACATAAGCACGAATTCGTCGCAGCTAACGGCTACAAGTGCGTCTGCGGCGTGACCTGCGACCATCCTGAGTATGTGGACGGCAAGTGCTCCGTTTGCGGCAAGCCCTGCGAGCACCCGACTGACAAACCGAGTTCGGACGGTCATTTCTACTGCGGGACCTGCGGAGCGCAGGTGTTCGCGTATATCAAGAGGGGGAATGCCTTTTATCTCTATACCAGCCTTAAGGACGCGCTGGCCGCAGCCGAGGACGGCGAGACCGTCGTGCTGCGTGATGATGTCGTTGTCAGCGGCAATGGAATCGACATTTATAAAGAAGACGGCGGAACGCGGACCATTACGCTGAATCTGAACAACAAGAACATCACGGGTGAGGGCGGAATTACCGTTGGTAAGCTGGGGCGCACTGGTGGATATCCCAATTTTGAAGATTTGAGTATTATATCTCCCACCACGCTGAATATCATTGGCAGCGGCAGTATACTGCTCAACTATGCCCTTGGTGTGGACCGTAAAAGCACACTGAATCTGGAGGGCTGGACGGGCGGCACCATCAATATTATCACAATAGGAAAGAATACGGATGATGGTGCTGTCAACGAAGCCACATTCAAGGTTGGTGAAAAAGCAGGCACCATCAACAAGCTGGAGTTTTCGAACTGGGTAACAGATGACGCCAATAATACCACGCTGAGCGGCGGTACCTATGGTACGATCGAAGTGCAAAGTTTTGGCGGCAAGGTTATCCTTGGCAATCTGCTTGCTGCCGGCTATGCTTTCAAGAGTACAGAGACCAACGACCCCATGCCGTATAACACACAGCTTGGAAACGGAGATACTGGGGCATTCAGTCTCAACAACCTCTCCGTCGTAAAGTGCGCCGCGCATGTGATCGAGGGCGAAGGTACGAACTGCATCTACTGCAACACGGCGCTTACCGAGGCCGACTTCCCCATTGCGGTGACGGTCGGCGAGACCACCGCACGCTACGCTGCGGCGGATATGCAGAAGGCAATCGACGCGGCGGCGGCAGAGAAGGGAACCGTCAAGCTGCTGGATGACGTGACGATCGGCGAAACGGTTACGGTCGGCGAACAGCAAAGCCTCACCCTCGACCTGAACGGCAAGACGCTCACCGGCAACGGCAGGACTAACCTTCTCGAGATCGACAGTTACTTCACGGTGACCATCCGCGACAGCAGTGAAGCAAAAACCGGCAAAATCGAAAACCAAATACCCGGCGGCTATCCCATATACATAGGTGCGGGTACGCTGACCATTGAAGGCGGCGAGTTCAAGGGCACTCCCGATAGTACTTTTGGTGAGGAGCAAGCGCTGTGGGTCAATCCAGGTACTACCGTCATCATCAAGGGCGGCACATTCTCCAGCCCCGTTACCGCCGCAGGAAGACTTGTAATCAGCGGCGGCACGTTTAACGCCAAAGTTGGCTTCATTGGCAGCAGTGCCGAGATCAGCGGCGGCAGCTTCAACGGCGAGGTCTCCATCTACAGCGACGTCGAGATCAGCGGAGGCACGTTCGCTTCTCTTAAAAACGGCAACGGCAGCATCGGCAGTCTGCTGGTGGAGGGCTATGGGTTCCAAAAGCTCAACGGCTCCAACGCGACGTGGCTGACGGCGGATGAGCTTGCCAAAGACAGCGCAGCAAGCGTCACCGCTAAGGAGGCTCCCATCAAGTCGGTCACGCTGACGGCGAAGGACAAGACCAACAATCTACAGCCCATCCCGGAGGCGACGGTGGAATACGGCCTGTCGGGGAATGTGAAACTGGAGATGAGCTTCGATACGCTCGACCCGAGCACCAGTGTTAATAACAGATGGTACTCCGTCGCGGCGGACGGTACGACGAGCGAGGTTGAAGCGAGCGCAGCCTATGATCTGCCCAATGGCCTCAACGCGGGGGAGTACACCTACCGCATGATCGTCACAGACACTGGCAGCGGCTACTCCGTGAGCAAGGACATCACCGTCACGATCGACCCGGCCAACCTTGCGAATGCGGAGGCATGGATAAACCCCAGCGTCGACGGTAAGGTGAACGTGTCCTATGTACCTGGAGGAGTGGGGGTAATTATTAAGAGCTTCACGGTAAACGGCATCACGCTGGATGACGGACATGGTAATCTTCTGGATGAGACCCTGTTTACCGTTTCCGGAAAAGAAGGCCTGAAAGTCGGCACTTATACGCTGAAGATCGAGCCGACGGCTGACAACGCCAACTTCACCGGCGTATTCAAGAAGGAATGGAAGATCGTGCCGCACAAGGTGGATGTTACAGTCGATGGAGCGGTGGTCAAGACCTATGACGGCTCGGACGTGGTTAGAGTAGCCGACATTATGCGCGGTTTCAAATTTAAGTCCCTGGTAGGTAATGTTTATGATACTTCTGCCGAAGAGGGGAATCCCGGTCCCATTAACGTAGATCTGGCCAATAACGGCTACGAAATAGTCGACGCGCACTACGACAACGCGAACGTGGGCGATGCAAAGACCATTTACTTCACGGTCAATCTGCTGAACGAGAACTATTCCTTCGAGGATGGTTCGCGTACAAAGAACTTTGAGCTGAGCGGCTCGAATTACCGGATCGAGAAGGCGGTGCTGTTGCCCGGCGGCAGTGTGACTGCGGGTGAAGCGTTCACCATCGTCAACAAGCTTTCGAAGACCTATGAGATCGATCTGGCCCAGTATCTGCCGAAGCTGACCGTGGCGGGCTGCGAGTACGGCGCTGTGAGCTATGACCAGCTGTCGATCGACCTTCCCTCCCAGTACTATAGTGACAGTGCGCCCGGCGCGCCTGTGGCGGAGATCAAGGACGGCAAGGTGATCCTGCCGATCCTGCCGAACGGCGAGACTGCGGCGGGCGAGGTCGGCGAGGTTCAGGTGACGGTAAGCTCCGCAAACTATGAGGACTTTGTGCTGATCATCAAGGTGAACGCGATCAATAAGATCGAGCCGACCGGTCAGCCGACGCTGAGCAAAACGACGCTCACCTACGGCGAGAAGCTTGGGAGCATCACGCTCTCCGGCGCGCTGAAGGACCCGAACGATGGGAGCGAGGTCACGGGCACGTTTGAGTGGCTTTATCCTGACATGATCCCTGAGACGGACGATCAATGGGCGGATTGGAAATTCACGCCCGATGATATCGATACATATCTGGAGATCGGCGGCGCTGCGGAGATCACCGTTGAGAAGGCCGCGTCCAGCTGCACCGCTCCGACGGCAAATACGCTGAGCTACACCGGCGCGGCGCAGGAGTTGGTTAAGGCGGGGGCGACGGACGACGGTACGATGCAGTACAGTCTTGAGAAGGACGGCACGTACACGCAGGGCATTCCGACCGGCACGGATGCGGGTGAGTACACCGTGTGGTACAAGGTCGTGGGTGACGCGAACCACAACGACAGCGAGCCTGCGAGCGTGAGCGTGAAGATCGAGCCGATGCACCTCCGCGGTGTGGTGCTTCCCCCGGCGCTCGAGAAGGTCTACGACGGCACGACAGCCGTCGAGCTGACGAGCGTGCAGTTCTACGATCCGAGCTTTAAGGCGATCAACATCCCCGCAGAGTGCTACGCGCTTTCGGACGTGCATTTCAACACGACTGACGCGGGCAGCGATAAGGTGCTCTTCCTCACCGTGACGCTCAAGAGCGGCAACTACGTGCTTGAGCTGGTGGGCGGCAAGCTGGTTACCGAGGAGGTCTACGAGCTCGCCGCGTCCACAGGCGCGGGCGTGATCCGGAAGGCTCCCGCCCCCACTGCGGCGGCCGGCGCGGCGGTCGTGTCGAACAAGCGCGAGGCGGAGTATGAGATCAGCTTTGCGAATCTCCTGCCCGCTCTGGCGGACGGATGCTCCTACGGTACGATCGGGTACGCGGATTGGACGGTCGCGGGGCTGGACGGCTACTACGACGAGCAGAAGGCTTCGGCGAAGCTTGACGCCGCCACCGGTGTGCTGACGCTGCCGGTTCAGACGGTGGACAGCACGGATGAGCGCGCGCTCGGCACGATCACCGTCACGGTCGAGACGACCAACTATGAGAGTTTTGAGCTTACGATGAACGTAAGCAGCACCAACAAGATCGTTCCGACCGGCGCGCCGACGCTGAGCAGGACGACGCTCACCTACGGCGAGAAGCTTGAGAGCATCACGCTCTCCGGCTCCATGAAGGACGGCGAGACCGAGGTCCCGGGCACCTTCGTGTGGACGGCTCCCGAGACGGCTCCCAACGCGGGCAGCTATCAGGCGGCGTGGCACTTCACGCCGAGCGACGGCGCGGTTTACGCGGAAGCGGACGGCAGCGTGACGATCACCGTCAACAAGGCGACGCCGAGCGGCGCGCCGAAGTACACGCCGATCACGGCGGCGGGCAAGACGCTTGCGGACGCGGCGCTTACGACCGAGGGCGGTACGTTCAGCGTGCCCGGTACGGTTGCGTGGAAGCTTCCGGAGGACACCGAGGTGAAGGCGAACACGGCCTACGAGTGGGTGTTCACCCCGGACGATACGGCGAACTACAATGAGCTGAGCGGCAGCGTGAAGCTTTACGTCGTCTCCGGCGGAAACGGCGGAAGCTCGGGCGGCGGTGGCGGCGGGAGCCGCACCCCCAGCTATCCCGTGACGACCCCCGATCGTCCGCAGAACGGCAGGGTGAGCGCCTCCACCGGAAACGCTTCCAAGGGCGACACGGTGACGGTCAGCGTTACGCCCGACAGCGGCTATCAGCTGGGCGGTCTGACCGTGACGGATAAGAACGGCAATGCGCTGGAAGTGACGGCGCTTGGCGACGGGAAGTACAGCTTCGTCATGCCCGACGGCGAGGTCGAGATCAAGGCTGAGTTCGTCGAGGCGGCGGACGGCGGCGCAGGGTTCATCGATGTGCCGTCCGGCAGCTACTATGCGGACGCGGTCGCTTGGGCGGCTGAGCGCGGCATCACCACCGGCGTGGGCGACGATCGCTTCGGTCCGAGCCTGCCGTGCACGAGGGCGCAGATCGTAACGTTCCTGTGGCGTGCGGCGGGCAGCCCGGAGCCGAAGGGCGCGTCGGGTCTCGCTGACGTTTCCGAGAGCGCGTGGTACGCGAAGGCGGTCGCGTGGGCGCTTGAGAACGGCGTAACGCTCGGCACGTCGGAGGCGACGTTTAGCCCGGACGACGTTTGCACAAGGGCGCAGAGCGTGACGTTCCTGTACCGTGCGCTGGGCGCGCTGGCGAACGGCGGCGCTGAGTTCAGCGACGTTGCGGCGGGCAGCTACTACGCCGACGCGGTTGCGTGGGCGGCTGAGAACGGCGTGACCACGGGCATCGGCGACGGCCTGTTCGGTCCGGAGAACGACTGCACGAGGGCGCAGATCGTGACGTTCCTGTTCCGCGCGTACAGCGGCAAATAAAATATGCGCAAACGGTACGGCGCTCCAAGCGGAGCGCCGTACCGTCTTTTCGTTTTCGTACGGCTCCTCTTGAAAGCGTGCGGCGATTCCTTTATAATAAATGGCAAAAAGCGGCGGATCGATGGCTTTCGATCCCTTGCCGCAGACGCTTTTGATTGGGAGGATACATATGAAAAGACGACTTTGCGCCGCGCTGGCGGTGGTCGCGGTTTTTGCCGCTGGCTGCGGGACGAAGACGAGCGGACCGGCGAAAAGGGACGAGATACCCGCTGTGAAGCTGGAGCGGGGGACGCACAAGCTGGCTGTCCCGGCGCTGCCCGAGGGCGAACCGTATTTGACGCAGACGATTCCCGGCTTCGGCAGACTTGCCTTTTACCCGGCGGAGGATACCGGGCTGTGCGCGTGGTTTGAGTATGCCGACGACCGTTCCGCGAGGGTCGCCCAACTGGAGCTTCCTCTGCCGGAGGGGGAGTGGAGCGGTGCTCGAGCGGTCTGTGCCGTGGGCGCGGACGCTGAGTGCGAGATTTTTGCGGAGCTGACCGGGAACGACGGCGTGAAATACACCTCCTACACGAATGCGGGGGGTGGTATCCGCTTTGCGAACAGCGGCGTGCTTGACGCGCTGCCCGAACGGGCGTCGGCGCGGACGGGGCAGACCGCATCGGAGCCTGAGGCGTTTGCCGGACCTGAGCTTCCGGAGGGAGAGCCGTATCTGCTCTGCGCCGCCACGTCCGCGGCTGCACTGTATTTCTACGAAGAGGAAGGCGCGGAGCCGTGTGCGTGGTACATGCGGGAGCTTGAAAAGGACAGGCTGATCCAAAGGCTCTCTCTGCCGCTGCCTGAGGGAGAGTGGGACGGCTTCCGTGTGTTATCTGTCTCCAGCGACAGCTCCGGCGCCTGTGAGATATATGCTGAGCTGGAAAGGGACGGCGCGAAACGGTATACGGTTTACGATAATCTGCGGCATCTGTATGACGTCTCCGACGGCGGATTTCTCTGCTTTGAGGACAACGGCGTTTTCGATTCGCTTCCCGCAGGGGGCGGTTCAAGTGCCTCGGGTGATGGAGCGATCCCGGCGTTTGACGAGCAGGCCGCCTCGGACGCTGCGATGAAACGGGCCGAGGCCGGGGATGACGCGGAGCTTCTGACGCTTTACAAAAAATTTCTCCTTGGAGAAATCTCCGCTGTGGACGCGGGATCCGGGCGGGAGCTTTCTCTTTCCGGAGTTGCAGGCTCCACAAAGCCGGCGAGAGCGGTGAGATATTTCTCACTGAGCGATCTTGACGGCGACGGTGCGCGTGAATTGATCCTGTTTTCCTCCGTCGGAGGGTCGTATGACTATGTGATCCTCACCGGCTGCAACGGCGCGTTGACTGCCAGCTGCGGGCTGCGGGATATTTTCGTGCGGCCGAAGGCGGACGGGAGCTTCGATACGCCGGATGGGGTCTGCCGGGCCGCGTTCGAAGCGGGGAGGTTTGTCTGCGGAGAGGAGCTGGCGCTTGCGGCCCCGGAGTCCGGGACGTGCTTTGTCGGCGGCGTTTCCGTCAGCGAGGAGGAGTATGCGGCCTTCCGCCGCACACAGGAGAGCAAGCCGGGGCTGCCGTGGGTGATTTTTTCTCGGGAAAACGTGACCGCCGTGCTGGGGTGAGCCTTGAGATGCTGTGCGGATGGGAGGAAGCTTTTTCCCGCGTCCGCCCGTTCGGCGTATTGCTTTTCGGCGTTCGCTGTGGTACGATATGGCTTGGTTAAAAATGCTGTTTTCGCTCGGCGGACCGTGTTCCGAATGCGAGGCGCGGACCATTGTAAAAAATAAAAACGCCCCGTTGCGGGGCGGGGAGGAGCTTTGCATGTTTGACGAAAAGGATATTGCATATCTTCAGGAGATGGAGGCGCGCATACTTGAGAAAAGCGAAGCGCGCATGTCTGCGAAGATCGAAGAGAGCGAATCGCGCATGTCCGCGAAAATCGAAGAGTCCTCGAAGCAGACGCTTCAGGCTGCGGCTGTGCTGATGGAATCCTATTTTGACCCGAAGTTTGAGCTTTTGGCGGAGAGCATCCGCGATATTCAGGCGAAGCTTGTGCCGCGCTCCCGCGTGGACGATCTTGAAGAGGATGTGAAATTCCTCAAGATCATGCTGCGCCAGACGGCGGAGCGCGTCAGCGTGCTGGAGAGGGCGTAACGGAGCAGGGACAGTCGGCTCCGGACGGACTGGCACACCGTATGAGAAAGCGGCAGCCATGCTTCTTGTCGGCTGCGTATCCGCCGCCCGCTATAAGAGAAGAAAGTATTGCTTCTCGGCCCGCTATACGAAATCCAGATCAAAAATGCTGCGGGGGAAGGACACCCTCGCTGAAATACGAAAGCTGAGAACCGGGACATTGCGTCCCGGTTCTCAGCTTAATGACATTGCAATGCCCGCAGCCTCTATTCTGGGAGGAATCGTCTCTCTGACGGTATGGCGGCAGGAGGCGTATCTGCTGCGCTCCGGCGCAGAAAAAAACTCCCGCCCTGAGCAGATGCCGCAAGGCGGGAGCGGGGAACGCTCAAGAGGAGGAGGCAGTGCTTCAGCCCTCGTAGACAGCGCTGACCAGAGTGAGACCTTCTGTAATCAGGTTTCCAGCCTCGGCGAGCTGGTTGGTGTACTCAGCGCTGGCCGTCTCAATGTCAACGTCCTCTCCGGCGATAAGGGCGTCCAGATCGTCGCAGAAGGCATTCATGGCGTCAGCGAAGGCCTGACAGCCCTCGGACAGCTTGGCGTGGGCCTCGGCATACTCGGCGGGGGGATTGTCGATGGCGGCAAAGTCCGCGAAGTACGGGGTGATGGCCCGGACCTTGTCCACACCGGCCTGCATGGTAGCGGGGTCGCCGCTGGCCAGATCGTTCAGGGCCTCGCTGGTGGCAGTAGACACCTCGGTAGAGACATCGTTCAGGGACTCGATCTCGGCGATGTACTCGTCCGCTGTCAGGGTGGTCGTTTCCGCAGAGCCGGAGGCAGCCGGGTCCTGACTGTCGGAAGCGCCGTCGTCATTGCTGCCGCCGTTGCCGCAAGCGGCCAGAGACAGGGCCATCAGGGCGGCCAGCAGCAGACAGAGCAGCCGTCTGCTGAGGGGTTTAGTGGTTTGCATAGGGGTACACTCCTTCTTTTTCTTTTTTGTAATAGGTCAAACAGGGTATCCGGTATAAAGACACGTGCGGACAGACCGACGTGTCTTTAAATTTTATTATAATGCATATTGCCGGAAAAGTCAAGGTACGGGTCGTAAAGAATGGAAAAACGCCAAAATATGCGGAAAGCAGCCTTTGGAAATAACGAGACGAAATAAACAGTGTGAAACAGCTGTCGGCGGTCAGACGGAAATGACCGGTTACGGCGAATACAGGTAGAGCGTTTTCGGATGAAGATCGGCCTCCCCGCAGATGCGCAGTCTGCGGGGAAGGCTCTTGCAGCAGACCCCGGATCAAAGTGATCCGGGGTCTGCTTTCATTTTATCAAGGTCTGTTTTTGAAGCAAGGCTCAGCGCTTCAAGGGGCGGCGCTTCGCCGCTCCTGTGAGAGCGTACGCCGCTACAGGCTGATCTCGGAATCGGGCGCTTCCGCGCCGGTCAGCAGCGGGGCGCATTCGTCAAGAAAACGAAGGGTCTGCTCTTCACAGCGGCCGATGTAAAGCGAAGGCTCCATCACCGCGTCCAGCTCGGCGCGGGTCATGCAGAAGGCCGGGTCGGCGGCAAGCCGGTCCAGAAGATCGCACGGCTCGCCGTCCTTCATCCGCGCGGTCGCCGCCATGGAGTGACGGCGGATCCGCTCGTGCAGCTCCTGCCGGTCGCCGCCGCGGCGGACCGCCTCCATCATGAGGTTTTCCGTGGCGAGGAAGGGGAGATATTCGCGAAGCGCGCGCTCGATGATGCGCTCGTTTACACGCAGACCCGCCGTCACGTTCCCGCAGAGGCGCAGCACAGCGTCCGCGCAGAGGAAGCCCTCCGGCATGGAGATGCGGCGGTTTGCGGAATCGTCGAGCGACCGCTCCAGCCACTGCACCGAGGCGGTCGCCGGTGCGTTCGCGGCGTCCGCCATCAGATACCGGCTGAGCGAGCAGATGCGCTCACAGCGCATGGGGTTGCGCTTGTAGGCCATCGCGGACGAGCCGATCTGACTGTCTTCAAACGGCTCCTCCACCTGGCGGTCGTGCTGGAGCAGACGGATGTCGTTCGCCATGCGGTACGCGCTCTGCGCAATGGAAGAGAGGCAGTTTAAAATACGGCTGTCCGTCTTGCGCGGATAGGTCTGCCCGCAGACGGAGAAGCAGTCCGTGAATCCAAACTCCCCGGCGATGCGGCGGTTCATCTCGTCGATCTTCGCGCCGTCGCCGTCGAAAAGCTCCATAAAGCTTGCCTCGGTCCCGGTCGTGCCCCGGCAGCCGAGAAAACGCATGGAGGACAGCACGAAGTCAAGCTCCTCCAGATCGCTGCGGAAGTCCTGAAGCCACAGCGCCGCGCGCTTGCCGACCGTCACGGGCTGGGCGACCTGATAGTGCGTGTAGCCGACCGTCGGGACGGCGGCATACCGGCGCGCGAACGCGGACAGGTTCGCCATCACGCCGAGCAGCTCTCCGCGCAGATAGCGCAGTGCGTCACGATAGAGAATGAGATCGGCGTTGTCGGTGACGTAGCAGCTCGTTGCGCCGAGGTGAATGATGCCGGCGGCGGCAGGCGCGGCCTTTCCGTAGGTGTGGACGTGAGCCATCACGTCATGCCGCACCTCGCGCTCGCGCTGCGCGGCGGCGGCAAAGTCTATGTCGTCCACATGCGCGGCAAGCTCGGCGACCTGCTCCGCCGTGACCGGCAGACCAAGCTCGTGCTGCGCGCGCGCAAGCGCCGTCCACAGCTGACGCCAGATCCGGATGCGCGTACGCGCGGAGAACAGCCGCAGCATATACGGCGACGCGTACCGGGACGAAAGCGGGGATTCGTATGTATCGCAGTTCATGAGCGCTTCCCTCCGTTACCGCAGGATCAGGCTCTCGCGCTCCGCGCCGACCGAAATGTAGCCGATCGGACAGCCGATTTCCCGCTCAATATACTCGACGTACCGGCGGGCGGCCTCGGGCAGATCGCTCCACTCGCGCGCGCCGGAAACGTCGCACTGCCAGCCGTCCACGTACTCGATCACCGGCTTGGCCTTTTCCAGCAGCGCGGGGAACGGAAATTCGTCCGTCTGCACGCCGTCGATCTCGTACCGCACGCAGACCGGGATCTTCTCCATATAGCTCAACACGTCCAGCTTCGTCAGGGCGATGCTCGTCGCGCCTTGCAGCTGCACGCCGTACCGCGTCGCAACAAGGTCGAGCGGTCCGACGCGGCGGGGACGGCCCGTCTTCGCGCCGTACTCCGCGCCGGCTTCGCGCAGCTGCTCGGCCTGTTCGCCGAACCACTCGCACACAAACGGCCCCTCGCCCACACAGGAGGAGTACGCCTTCACCACGCCGACGACCTCGCTGATCCTTGCGCTCGGAAGCCCCGAGCCGACCGGCGCGTACGCCGCGATGGCGTTGGACGAGGTCGTGTACGGGTGGATGCCGAAGTCCAGATCGCGCAGCGCGCCGAGCTGCGCTTCAAACAGAATGCTCTTTCCCTCCGTCTGCGCCGCGCGCAGAAGCTTCCCCGTGTCCGTGACGTACGGCGCGATCCTTCCGCCGTACTTCTCCAGCCACGCCGTCAGCTCCGCCATCGTGTAGCCCTTCGCGCCGTACACCTTCGTGAGGATCAGATTCTTCCACTCAAGCAGCTCCTCCAGATGCGCGGCGAGCCGGTCGGGATACAAAAGCTCCCCCGCGAGGATCGTCTTCTTCTGATACTTGTCCGAATAAAACGGCGCGATCCCCTGCTTCGTCGAACCGAACTTCCGGTCCTTCAGACGCGCCTCCTCAAGCGCGTCCTGCTCGCGGTGCCACGGGAGCAGAAGCGACGCGCGGTCGCTCACCTTCAAATTCTCCGGCGTGATCGCCACGCCCGCCGCGCCAAGCGTGTCGATCTCCGTCGTCAGATTCTCGCAGTCCACCGCAACGCCGTTGCCGAGTATGTTCAGCACGCCGCTGCGAAATACGCCCGAGGGCAGCAGGTGCAGCGCAAATTTTCCCCTCTCGTTCACCACGGTGTGGCCGGCGTTGCCGCCGCCCTGATAGCGCACCACCACGTCAAAGCGGTCCGTCAGGTAATCCACCATGCGGCCCTTTCCTTCGTCGCCCCAGTTGATCCCTACGATCGCACAATTTGCCATTTCTGCAGCCTCCTGATCCGTTTCCTTTGCTTTGTATTTCGATTTGCGTTTCAAAACGCCAACTCCGCCATTATACGCATATTTTCAACATAAGAAAAGAATCAAATTGATATGTTTATTATTTGTTAGGCTTATAGATAGAAAACCGTCGGGAGCGGCTTTCGACAATAAAAGCAGAGAACCGGGGCAACTTGCCCCGGTTCTTTTTTTGTGCATTCTCTTCCCGCGCCGTCGTGAGCTATGCCTTGGGACGGGCTGATTCGGTTTTTTCGACAATGTTCGACACAATCGGACACGCGCCCGCTCTTCGGAGGTATAATGAAATGTTTGCCCTGCGCCGACCAGCCGACGCAATCACTCTATTTAAATAAGGAGCACCGCATTATGACCACCTACGGCTACGCCAGAGTTTCAAGCACCGAACAAAACGACGACCGACAGAAAATCGCCCTCCATGAACAGGGCATCCCCGACGAAAACATCTTCCTCGACCGACAGTCCGGCAAGGACTTCAACCGTCCGCAGTACCGCAGACTGCTCAAAAAGCTCCGCCCCGGCGACCTGCTCTGCGTCCTCAGCATTGACAGGCTGGGCCGCAACTATGAGGAGATCCAACAGCAGTGGCGGCTCCTCGCCAAGGAGCTTAACGTCGATATCTGCGTGCTCGACATGCCCCTGCTCGACACCCGGCAGGGCAAGGACCTTATGGGTACCTTTATCGCCGACCTCGTTTTGCAGATCCTCTCCTTCGCCGCGCAGAACGAACGCGAAAATATCCGCCGCCGTCAGGAAGAGGGCATCGCCGCCGCACACGCCAGAGGCGTTCGCTTCGGAAGACCCCCAAGACCCCTGCCCGAAAATTTCCAGCAGGTCCATCAGGCGTGGCGGCGCAAGGAGCTTACCCTCCGTCAGGCCGCAAGCCTGTGCCAGCTGCCAAAGGGCACCTTCTACGCCCGCGCCGTGAAGCTTGAACAAGAGAAAACAGTTTGAAAATGTATAGGTTTAAAAACCTGAAATTTCAAACTGCTCTCACTTATGTATTCGACTGATTTAACAGGAAATTAAGGGAAACGGCAAATTTTTTTGAATGCGTCCCGCGAGTTTGAAAACCTATACCAATGCAGTCCCGCAAGGCGCGGGACCATTGCTCGGAAAGGAGTCCGCCATGCTTTCACTGCAATTGAAATCCGGCGAGTACCTCACCATCGGAGACGACATCGTTGTGCAGGTATTCGATCAGGGCGGGTCTTTCCGCGTGGCTGTTAAGGCCCCGCGCGAAATGACCATCCTTCGCGGCGAGGTCCGCGAACGCGCCGCCGACCGCCCCGACGGCCTTCTCAGTCAGCGGAACAAGACCCCCTCGGAGCGCAGACGCAACGAGCGCCGCTTGGAGGAGCTTGCCCGCCGCCGCTCCGCCGACTAAGCTCGGCGCACAATTTCTTCGATTTCAGGCGGTCTGCGCAGGCCGCATGAAATAACGCGCGTTGAATGCCGGGGCATTCTGGCCAGGTGCCCGGACAGGGGACGCACACAAAACGGATAGGGCGCAAGGATAGCGCCCTCATTAATGAATAAGGAGATAAGATTATGCGTATTCAGCACAACATTATGGCGATGAACGCCTACCGTAACTACAACACCAATACCTCCGCGCTGAGCAAGAACCTTGAGAAGCTGTCTTCCGGTTACAAGATCAACCGCGCCGGCGACGACGCCGCCGGTCTGGCTATTTCCGAGAAGATGCGTGCTCAGATCTCCGGCCTGAACGCCGCGACCAAGAACGTCAAGGACGGTATCTCCCTCGTTAAGACCGCTGAGGGCGCGATGCAGGAAGTTCAGGACATGCTCAACCGCATGGACTACCTCGCCACCCAGTCCGCGAACGGCACCTACGACAACGAGGTCGACCGTCTGAACCTGCAGAAGGAAGTCACCGCCCTGAAGACCGAAATCAACCGTATCGCTGATTCCGCCAACTTCAACGGCATCAAGCTCATGGACGGCTCCCTCGCCGACGGCGTGGACGCCACCACCAAGGGCAGCTTCTCCATCGGCGACAACCTGCCCAAGGTCGGCCAGACCCTCGGCACCGACACCGTTCTGCACAACGACGCGCTGACCACCGGCGGCACCGAGTTCTCCATCGACCTGCACAACTACACCTTCAGCAACAAGGACGGTGAAGAGCTGACCATCGAGATCGGCGGCACCAAGTACACGCTGGCCGGTGGCGAAGGTACCAAGGCTGCTGGCACCGAGATGACTGCTGAAGATATCGTTTCCGATTTCGTGGCTGGCAAGTTCAAGGCTGGCGGCGCTGCCATGACCGCCAACGAAGCCACCATCAACGGCCAGAAGTTCACTATCAGCGACGGCGGCAATGGTCGTCTGACCTTCAAGCAGGATGCGGCTCCCAAGAGCGAGGCTGAGGAAGTCAACGGCGCGATGAACGTCAAGATCACCGGCGCCGGTACCAAGTCTGCGACCCTGACGGCTCCCACCGCTACGACGGTGACTGAGAAGACGGTCGGTGCGGCTGGTGCAGCGGCGGTCTATGAAATTGACTTTGCCGGTGCTACGATTAACTCTGATGGTAAAGTTACCATCAGCCTCGGCGGCAAGGACTACACCTTTGCTGTTGCGAAGGACGATGATGCGGCGGCGATTGCTACCAAGTTCATTGCGGCATATAACGCGGATCAGTTGAGCGATGCTG
>CAKTJA010000013.1 GCA_934567115.1 uncultured Oscillospiraceae bacterium | reverse complement strand
TTGAGCGCGAGCAACTCGAGTCAGGAGATCGACCCCGCGTCGGAGGAATTCCTGAAGCTCTCGTTCATGCGGGCGAACTTCTGCAGCGAGCTGATGAACTACGCCAAGGATATGCCGATCTCCAAGTCGGAGGCGTATCTGATGGGTATGTTCTCCACGCTGAACAACCTGATCGACGCGCCGCTTGACGAAATTTTGGAGGAGATCCCTGTTTCGGACGAGATCAAGCAGGCGCTGCTGCACAAGGAAGGCCGCTGCGGTCTGCTCTACGATTTGGCGCTGAGCTACGAGGCGGGGAACTGGGCCAAGATCACGCATCTTGCGGACGAGCTGGGGATCCAGAACCAGATCCTTACCAGCGTGTATTTCATCTGTATGGAAAACGTCAATGTCCTTTGGGAGCAGCTGACCAATTCGTACGGCGAGCAGGAGCCGGCCGTCGAGGAAGCGGCAAAGGAAGGCAACTGAAAAAACACAAAGCCTGGCAATTCATGCCAGGCTTTTCTGTTAAGTCGGATCGTGCCGGGGCTGATCCATGATGACCTTGCACGCGCGTAGGATCTGCGCGGTGATGGCGGCGTTCATCTTGCTCTCGTAGTAGGACAGCCGGGGAGGAAGCGCGGCCCGGTCCATCACAACGTATTTTGAAGGAAGGTAGTCCAGAGAAAGAGCCAGCACATCGTTCCGGCAGCGCTCACAGTCGCAAAGGCCGAAAAGCTTGATATACTGATCCATTTTGCGCTCTACCAGAAGACGCATGATGTTGGCGCAGATAATGCTGGAGCCTTGCGGCTCGGAGGTTTCGCCAAGCTCATCGTCTATGGAGTTCAGCCGTTCCGTTACGGGCTTGGCTGCGGGCGCCTCGGGCTTTACCTCCGGAGCCGGGACTTCGACCGGCGTTGCGGGTACCTCAGGCTTGACCTCCGGGGCCGGGACTTCGACCGGCGCTGCGGGTGCTTCGGGCTTGACCTCGGGGGCCGGAGCTTCGATCGGCGCTGCGGGTGCCTCGGGCTTGACCTCCGGGGCCGGGGCTTCGATCGGCGCTGTCGGCATGGGCTCGGGCTTGTGCGGCAGGGACTCCTCCAGAGAGGAGGCCAGCGCATCCTTGATCTGAGATGCAATGGCGTTATCGCTGTTCAGCGATGTGATGATGGGGGAGGTCGGCGCGGGCGTCGGTGCGGAGACCGGCGCGGCAGCGGCCTCGGACGGCGCGGCGGTCCCGGCGGTATCGACCGTTTCGGGCGCGGCGTCGGAGGGGGCGCGGGGAGGCTGTCCTCCGGCCGGCGCGGATTGGGACGCCGTGCGGCTCCTGCTGAGCAGGTTCATTACATGCGCGGTTTTGCTGGTATTGGAATCTTTCATTGAGGGCATGGGAAGTCTCCTTTATAAATCGGAAGGATGCGGGGGATCAGCCCTTCTGGGGAAGAGGGAATCGGTCCCCGGCGACAATGCTGACAATATCCTGAAGATCCATGGCCGGCTTGGAGGAGGGACTGTAGGTCAAAACGCTCTGTCCGTGCGCGGGCGCCATGGCGACGCCGACGCCCCGGCGGATCTTGGTGGGAAACACGCGGCTGTCCAGCTGACGGGCGATCTCTTCGGCAAGCTCCAGAATCTCTCTTGAGAGGGTGAGGCGCGGGTTGAACTTGTTGAGCAGGATGCCGAGGACCTTCAGGTCCGCGTTAAAGGAATTGCGCACCGCCTCAATAGTGTCCTGGATCTGCGAGATCCCGACGAGACTGAGGACCTCCGCCTCCATCGGGATGATAAGACCGGTCGAGGCGACGTACGCGTTGATGGTCAGCAGATTGAGCGAGGGGGGCGTGTCGATGATGATGAAATCGTACCGGTCCTTCAGGAAGCCGATCTGCTGGGAGAGCATGAACTCGCGGCGGGGGGCGGTAAATTCAACGTCCGCGGTCGAAAGCATGATGTCCGACGAAAGAACGTCTCCGTATTCCGTGGAGACGATGGCGGATTCGATCGCGCATGTGCCCTTGAGAACGTCGTACACGGTATGCCCGTTTCCGATGTCAAGCCCAAGCGCGAAGGCGAGGTTGCCCTGCGGGTCTACGTCGATCCCGAGGACGCGGGCCCCGCGCTGACGGAGACCGCAGACCAGAGCTGAGGCAACCGTCGTTTTCCCGACGCCGCCTTTCTGATTGGTAACAGTAATGACCTGTGTCAAAAAATTTCCTCCTCCAACAAAAAGTGAGTGCGTACCTCTTATTTTTATTATACTATATGTCGATAGAAAAAGATAGAGGAATGATAAAATTTTTTTACACGTATATACAGGCTGTATCATAAAGATGTCTGCAAAAAACCCACAGGACATTCAACGTCTGTGAAAGGAGAAATGAGTTATGGCGTCTATCAACAGTGTTGGAAGCAGCTCCAGCAGCATTTACGGGACCAGAAATGTGATCTCCGGTCTGGCCAGCGGCATGGATACCGAATCCCTGATCGAAAATGCGGTGGCGGGCTATAAAACGAAGATCACGGGACTCCAGCAGAAAAGAACCAAAATCGAGTGGCAGCAGGAGGCCTATCGCAGCATCATTACCAAAATGGCGGCCTTCTCCGACAAGTACACCTCCTATGCGTCCTCCACGAACCTGATGTCCAGCAGCTTCTTCAATCAGGCGGTGAAGGTCAGCACGAGCGGCAAGTATGCCGATCTGGTCAGCGCGAGCGGAAGGACCAGCAGCAGCGTGCAGATCCTCGGCGTGAAGCAGCTGGCTCAGGCGGCGAGCTACACGGTCTCCGGTATCGGCGGGAACGCCGGCGGCGATCCGAAGCTGAGCGGCGAGAGCGTCGATCTGTCGAAGACGCAGGCGCTGAGCACCATCTCCGGTTCGCTCACCATCAACTACGGCGGCAGCCGCTCCTTCAGCGTGGACTTCGGCGAGCTTGACATTTATAAGAACGCGGAGGAAGTGGCCGCCGCTATCGAGGAGAAGCTCGGCGAGCAGACCATGACGCTGACCGACGGCACCACCGTCGCCGCGAACGCGAGGATCGGCGTGCGCACGAACGGGGATACCATTGAATTTTACGACAAGATGAACGCCGGAAACAGCGTGTACATCAGCGACGCCAGCGGCGATATCAAATCGACCCTCGGCATCAACGCGTCCGCGAAGTCGTCCAGCCTCAACCTGACCGGGAAGACGCTGAGCAACGACGACGCGACGCTGGGCGACTACCTCTCGAAGGGGAAGACGCTGCAGGTCACACTTGACGGCGTGACGAAAAAGATCGAGCTGCCGGCCTACCGGAAGGAGGACGGCACGGCTCTGACGAACGATGAGTACCTGAGCCAGCTTCAGACCAAGCTGGACGACGCTTTCGGCGCGGGCAAGATTACCGTATCGAAGACCGACGGCGCGGACAACGCGTTCTCGCTGAATATGGCGACGCAGCGCGGCTCCACGATGTCCGTCGCGGGGGACGCGGCGAAGGCGCTCGGTCTTGATAAGGCCTCGACCTATGTCAATACCGCCAAGACGCTCGGCGAGCTGCTTGGCGACAATGTGAACTGGGACAGCTTCACCAGAGCGAAGGCCGAGGGTGAAGTGAGAGAGGTGAAGGGGAGCAACGGCTCCACCTATCTGGCCGACTCGAAGGGCAACCGCGTGGCGAAGGACGGCGACAGCTACTACCGCGTGGACGAAAAGGGCAAGTTCCTTTACGAGTTTAAGATCAACGACAAGGTTGTCGGCAGCTTCAGCGAGAACAGCGCGCTCGAGAGCGTGATCACCGCTATCAATTCAAACGCCGACGCGGGCGTTCAGGTCAGCTATTCCAAGACGACCAACAAGTTCCAGTTTACCGCCAAAGAGAGCGGCGCAGCCAGCCGCGTGGATATGGGCACCGAGGGCCTTGCCTATGAGCTGTTCGGCAAGGGCGGCAGCAAGACCGAGGGCAGGGACGCGATCTTCTCCATGTCCGTGAACGGGCAGAAGCTCGACGGCATCAAGCGCAGTAGCAACACCTTCGATGTGGACGGCATGAGCCTGAACCTCAAGGGCACCTTCGGCGAATATGCCGACGGCACGGACCAGCTGAGCGATTGGGACGCCGCCGTAACGGACGCCGTCGGCTTTACATCCAGCTCCGACAGCGACAAGATCGTGGATGCGATCAAGGCGATGATCGAGGACTACAACGCCATGGCGACCGAGATCAAGAACGCCTACTCCACGCTGCCGGCGCAGAAGTCCAACGGCACCTACTACCAGCCGCTGACGGACGACGATAAGGACGGAATGTCCGAATCGACGATCGCCTCCTATGAGGAGAAGGCCAAGCAGGGCATCCTGTTCGGCGACAACGAGCTTGCCTCGCTGTATTCAAGGCTGACCAACGCCATCTCCCTGACGGGGAAGGACGGCGCGGACCTCAAGTCGATCGGCATTACGGTCAGCTACAGCAACGGCCTGACCACGCTGAGCCTGAACGAGACCGCGCTGCGCTCCGCACTGGATACCGACCCCGACAAGGTGCGCGACGTCTTCACGAAGAGCAAGGACAGCGGCTCCTCCACGAACGGACTGATGCAGTCGCTCAAGACGCCGCTGGATATGTACGGACAGGTCAGCGGAACAAAGGGCATTCTTGTGGAAAAGGCCGGCTCGCCTCTCGCGGCGACCACACTTTATAAAAACACCCTCCAGACCAGAATGGACGAGATCGACACGCAGATCGAGAAGTGGCAGGACAAGATGTCCGACCAGATCGACCGCTATACCTCCAAGTTCTCGGCGCTGGAGCAGATGATCGCCCAGATGAATTCTCAAAGCTCCATGCTTTCCGGATTGATGGGTTACTGATGACACAGACAGGCGGTGAGCGATAGACAATGGATATGCGGGGCTTTCAGCAGTATAAGGCGCAGAGCATCAATACCATGACTCAGGGCGAGCTGCTTCTGTTGCTTTATGACGAGCTGATAAAGCGTTTGACGCAGGCGGAGCTGGCGCTGAAAAAGGAGGACTATCCCCTCTTTGAAGGCTCTGTGCAGCGTGCGATGGACATTGTCCAGTATTTAAGCGACATGCTGGACCGGCAGTATGAGATCAGCCACAATCTTGCGCAGCTTTACGAGTACTTTATTTATGAGCTTGGCCGCGTGAAGATCGGAAGGCACATCGAGCCGCTGACGCATGTGAAGACCATGGCCGGCGAGTTGAGGGAGTCCTTCCGCGAAGCGCAGAAGAAGGGCGAGCCGGGAAAGCAGGCACCGTGATGAATGCGGAAGAGCTGCTGAATGTGCAGGTGCAGGAAAAACGGATGTACGCGCTGCTCAACGAGGTGTTTGATCTGACGAAACAGCTTTCCGAGGCGGTCGACCGCAGAGACGAGATCGCCATACGGATGCTTCTTTCCATGAGGGAAGAGCCGCTGGGCAAGCTCCGCCGCGCGGACCTCAGCCTCAAAGAGCTGGGCGGAGGGCTGGAGGCGGCGGACGCGGACCGGCTGACGGCGATGCTCGCGGGAGCGGAGCCGGAGCGGTCGGAGGAAGCGGCCCTGTGTGATCAGGTGGGCGTGAACCGCCGCCTGCTCCGCCAGATCATCGAGCTTGACGAGCGCACGAACCGTAAGCTGGCGCACGAAAAGTCGGTCTATCAGTAAGTAAAAAGATCCCGGGTGCGTCTCCGTATGGGGAGATGCACCCGGGAGAAGAGCGAATGGCGGTCAGGCGTTCGGCTTGGAAACGACCCAGAGCGGCGCGCCGTTCGAGGTGCTTGCGGACAGCTCGTCCAGAATGAGCTGCGGGTCCCACTCCATGAGGCTTCGGGCCTCGCTGTTGGGGTCGGCGACGAGGACCGTTCCGGTCAGCGTAACGCCGCGAAGCACGATGAAGTGTCCGCCCTTGGTGAAATGTCCCGGTCCCATGAGCGCGACGAGCATGCTGCCGGCAAGCAGCGCCTCGTGCATCGCCTCCGGCGTCAGCTTGTCGATCGGCTCGCAGGTCAGGCCGTACGCGCGGGAGATCCCGTTTACGATGGAAAGGTACGAGCCGCGCTTCTTTGCGCAGTATCCGCGCTGCGCGGCATAGCGGGCCATCGCAGCCGGGTCCACGATCTCGTCCGTCAGGCTGGAGACGACCATCGACATGGCGGTCGGGCCGCAGCCGTAGCTTCCGATGTTGTCGGTGCCGTAGGGCTGCTCCGCCCAGACGGGGTCGCCCTGATTGAAGTAGACCACGTTCGTGGTCCCGCCGGTGAGGATCTGCTGTCCGTCAAGCTCGCACAGCTCGGTGAGAGAGGGGTCGGAGAGCATCGTTTCGTCGATGAGGATGGCCGGTTCGCCGGCAAGCTGATCGTCCATGGCGTCGGGGTCTTCCTTCGGCGTGGTGAGCGCCTCCCACCGGGCGGAGGCCGCTTCAGCGGCCTGATCGGCAAGCTCCATTGCTGCGTGCGCTCCGCGCCGCAGCGGCGCTGTGACCTGCCGGTACAGATCGGGGGCAAAAAAATAGCAGACGGCAAGCTCCACGCCGCCGATGCACAGTACGGCGAGCAGCAGGATCGGGAACAGGCCGTGTTTTTTGCGACTGTGATTTTTTTCTTTTTTCATGACTTCACCACCTGCGGTACGCATATCGACCGATTTCATTTTTATTATAGCAGAACCGTCCGTGTTTGCAAGAGCCGACGGACGGAAAACCGGCGCACAAACAGACGGGAGTATGGCTGATGCCTACAATTACATTAGAAAATGTGACAAAGTACTATAAAAACGATCGGTCCGGAAGATTCGGCAGACGCATCGAGGTGGGCGTGGAGAATGTGGATCTTACGATCGAGCAGGGCGAGTTCGTATTTATCACCGGCAGCAGCGGCGCGGGTAAAAGCACCCTGCTGAACCTGATCTCAGGGAGGACCAAGCCGAATCACGGACGGGTCCTTCTCGACGGCAGGAATATCGCAAGGCTGCTTCCGTGGAGAAGAGAAAAGGTGGCGCTGCTTTTCGGTCAGGTCACGCAGGAGCATACGCTGATCCGGAAAATGACGGTGGAGGAAAATCTGATGATGGCCGCCCGCGCGGGCAGGGGACGCTTTGAAAGCGTCAGCCGGATGCATGCGCGGATGAAGAAGGTGCTTGGCCTTGTCGGCCTTCCGGATGTTGAGAAGCGGTATCCGGTCGAGATGTCTGTCGGAGAGTGCCGCTGCGTCGAGCTGGCGCGGGCCATGATAAACAGCCCGCCGATCCTTGTGCTTGACGAGATCACCGCCAATCTGGACGACGACAGCATTTGGGACGTTTTTCACCTTCTCACCGAGATCAACAGGCGAGGGACCACGGTGATCATGTCCACCCACGCGAGCAAGTATGTCAACATCATGCGCCGCAGGGTCGTGACCATTGTGGACGGACATATATTCGGCGACGTCAGAAAGGGAAGATACGGGGATGTGGTATGAAAATACTGCGGAACCGATAAGCATAGATTTACCCAACGGCATATCATAACATAAGGAGAGAGCAACATGAATATCAAAAAGAAACTGACATTGGGATTTGCGGCTGTTATCGTTGTGTCGCTGCTGATCATCGGTACGTCCATGGCGATCATGACCGCGCAGAGAAACGGGTATCTGAACGTGATCAATCACGAGATCATGGCTCGTGAGCTGATGACGGAGTGCCGTATGTACGCCAATATTGCCGCGCGCAATATCTGCGACATGGCCATCAGAACGAACCACCGCACCAACGACGAGCTTGAGGCGCAGGCGTATGAGGCGCTTGACAACCTCGACGCTTCCCTTAAAGAGCTGGAAGGTATCTATGATGACCCCAACCTTGACGAGTACATCCGCGTGATCAACGAGTGGGGCAACAATCTGCCCAACGTTTTCGACGCGATCGACAACGACCGCGGCGACGAGGCGGTCCTGCTGATCAAGAACAAGTGCACCCCGCTGCTCAACGAGATGGCCGCGTACGCGCAGGTGATCGACGAGACCCTGACCCTTGCGGAGAATGACGCCATTGCCGCGCGTCAGCGCTCCGGCCGTATCACGGTGTTCGCGCAGCTTGCCGTTCTGCTCATCGCCGCCGTGTGCGTGATGTTCATGGCCATGCGCCTGATCAAGGACATCGTGGTCCCCGTGGCCGAGGTCCGTACGGCGCTGATCGGCTACAGCAAGGGCGATCTGAGCATCCCTGTGGAATACGAAAGCAAGAACGAGCTGGGCGAGATGTGTCAGGCGCTGCGCACCAGCCAGACCACGCTGGCCGGCGCGATCGGCGACGCGTGCTACATGCTTGAGGAAATGGCGCACGGCAATTTCGACGTTTCTCCCAAGGCGGAGGAGCTGTTCGTCGGCGTGCTTGATTCTCTGCTTCAGTCCATCAAGAAGATCAACGGCAACCTGAGCGATACGCTCGCCCAGATCGACCTCAGCGCCGAGCAGGTGTCCGCCGGCTCCGAGCAGGTGTCCACCGGCGCGCAGGCTCTCGCACAGGGCGCGACGGAGCAGGCCAGCGCCGTTCAGGAGCTTTCCGCGACCATTACCGAGATCTCCGACAATGCCAAGAAGAACTCCAAGGACAGCGAGACTGCCATGAGCCACACCAGAAACGCCGGCGATCAGGTCGCCGAGAGCTCGCACTACATGGAGGAGATGGTCGCGGCCATGGGCAGCATCTCCCAGTCCTCTCAGGAGATCGGCAGGATCATTTCCACCATCGAGAACATCGCGTTCCAGACCAACATCCTCGCGCTGAACGCCGCGGTCGAGGCCGCGCGCGCGGGCAGCGCCGGCAAGGGCTTTGCCGTTGTTGCGGACGAGGTGCGCAACCTTGCGACGAAGTCCGATCAGGCCGCCAAGGCGACGAAGGAGCTGATCGACCGCTCCGTCGAGTCCGTGCAGAACGGTAACGAGATCGTGAAGAAGGTGTCCGACTCCCTGAACAGGACGGTCGAGGCGACCGGTCTGGCTGTCGAGTCGCTCCAGCAGATCACCAAGGCCGTCGAGAACGAGGCACAGTCCATCGCGCAGGTGACCGAGGGCATCGACCAGATCTCCTCCGTCGTTCAGACCAACTCCGCGACCAGCGAGCAGTCCGCCGCCGCGAGCGAGGAGCTGTCCAGTCAGGCGGCTCTGATGAAGGAGCTGATGGCGAAGTTCAAGCTGCGCACGCAGGAGGGCTATGCGTCCCCGGTCGTCAAGGCTTCCGCCGATGAGACTGCGGACAGCGGCGATGAGCCGGCCGTGAACGCTTTCAGCAAGTATTGAGCCGGATCGGTATGTGACCGCCTTTATCCTGTCCCGGCGGATCGGGGCAGCGCCGTGTTTCATTTTCGATAAAGTTTATCGTTACTTCGTAATGCAGCGAGAGGCCGTCCTGCACTGGTAAAATTTCTCTGCCACAGATGCCAGAAGGCGGTTTTGACGCCGCCTTCTGGCATTGCGTTTATCCATCTTAGCGGACTTCGGTGGAAGCTTTTTGTATCGAAGCGGTATCGCGCGCACGGCGGGACCATCTGTCGGCGCGCGGTTCATCGGCGCGGGGAGCGCCGTATTAAGGGGAGAGTGGAGGGCCATATTATGGCGAGAAAATGGAAAGTAGGAGATATTTTTAAAAGCCTGATGGGAGGGCGGAGCGAAAACGAGCCGCCGCCGGAGACGGAGCCGGAGGGCGAGGAAGGCATTGCACCGGAGGAGCGGCCGGAGGAAGAGGCTCCGATCATTTCGATCGAGGTGCTCGACGAGATCCGCGTGCAGGGTGCGCTTCGCGAGCTGTGGCAGGAGTGGTCGGAGGACAGTCCTCCGGATATCTCGCTGCTCGGAGGGAAAACTGCGGAAGAGCTGCACCTGACGCCGCAGAGAATGGAGCAGGAGCACCAGCGGCTTTCGACGCAGCTGGAGGAGGACGCGAAAAAGCGCCTGAAGACGATCGCTCAGGCGAGGGAAAAGGCAAAGCAGGAGTTTCAGAAGGAGCAGGAGCGCCTTGCGAAGCTTCGGGAGGAGGCGGGAGCGCAGGACTCCGCGCAGGAGCCGGCGCAGCTTCAGCAGCCGTCGCTGGACGCGGTCTGCCGCATCTATGTGTCCAAGGACAAACTGAACGCGTGGAGCATTGCCTTTCCTCCGATCGGGGACGGAAAGGAGCTTGCGGGCGATACGATAGGGAGCGTGCTGGAGAAAAGCGGCGTTACCGTCGGCATTGATTCGCAGATCGTTGCGGATTATTTTAAGAAACCGTCCTATTTTCAGATGTTTCCCATCGCGGTCGGGACCCCCGTGATCGAGGGCGAGGACGGGAAGGTGACGGACCGCTTCGCGCGCACCGTCTCAAAGGAAGTCAAAATGGACGAGAACGGCATCGCCGACTATCGTGCGATGAGCTATGCGCAGATGGTGCACAAGGGCGACGTGATCTGCGACATCATCCCTCCGAAGGCCGGCACCGCGGGCATGCGGCTGGACGGCAAGGCGATCGAGCCGAAGGCTGTGCACGCGGCGAAGGCGCCGTCCGGCGTAAACACGGTCCTGTCGGAGGACGGCTTGCAGCTGCTTGCCGCGATGGACGGACATCTTGCTGCTGGAGATCACGGGCGACGTGGATTATTCCACGGGCAACATTGATTTTCCCGGCGACGTTCACATCACCGGCGATGTGCGCGAGAACTTTGTTGTTCGCGCGACCGGTTCGATCACGGTCGATGGGATCGTGGAGGCTGCGACGGTCGAGTCGGGGGGCGACCTGACCATTACGCGAGGCGTCGTGGGAGACAACCGGGCGTTCCTCAAAAGCAGAGGCTGTGTGCGCGCGAAGTATCTGGAGAGCTGCGAGATCTATGCCGCCAAGAGCGTGTTTGCCGACTGCATCATGGGTTCGCGCATTTTCAGCGACGAGTCGATCAACGTCATCGGCGGCAGAGGGAGCATTGTCGGCGGTTCGCTGACCGCTGCCGTGTCCATCAAGGCGAACATGATCGGGGCTCAGTCCGGCAGACGCACGGAGCTGTGCCTCGGCGAGATGGCCTTCACACAGCACGAGCTTCAGTCCA
The DNA here is from genome assembly GCA_934567115.1 of uncultured Oscillospiraceae bacterium. Classification (GTDB taxonomy): domain Bacteria; phylum Bacillota; class Clostridia; order Oscillospirales; family Oscillospiraceae; genus Hominicoprocola. The sequence continues at coordinate 5,335 of CAKTJA010000013.1, read as the reverse complement.
TGGCGGAAAAGGCCGAAAAGATGGAGGCTGAGGAGACCGAGCTTGAGGCGGAGTGCTCCCGGCTCGAGTCGGCGGGAAATGCGGGAGAGGCGGCGCGCTCGCGCTCGCGTCTTTCGGTGCTGCGGCTGAAGATGCGCAAGCTTGCCGCCAAGCGCGAGCAGCTGGAGCAGGTGTCGGCGGACATTTCAAAATGCAAGCTGGAAAGCGGGATCATCTACCCCGTTACCGTCCTGACCATGCGCAGCCAGAGCTGGAGCGACAATCATATCAGGCGGCAGTGCAAGCTTGTATTTGACACGCAGATCAACGAAATCAAGGAACTTATGATATAGCGGACACGGGACTTGCAGATGTGTCAAGGAGGAAAAGTGCATGTCTGAACACAGGATTATGGTCGTTGACGATTCCCACGTCATGTACGCGGAGATGAAGGAAATGCTGGAGGGAAGCGGCATTGAGATCAGCTGCTTTTGCAGCAGCGGAGAGGAAGCGCTGGAGAAATACGGCGAGGTGAAGCCCGAGCTTGTCACCATGGACATCGTTATGCCCGGAATGGACGGAATGGAGGCGGGGGAGAAGCTTAAAGAGCGCTATCCGGACGCGAAGCTGCTTATGGTCTCCTCCATGGCGTACGACAACGAGGTGGACCGGGCCGTCGGCATGGGGGCGGTCGGCTTTATTTTCAAGCCGTTCACGAAGGAGACGCTGCTCAAGAGCCTTGAAAACGCGTTTGAAACGATCGGAAACAGGACGGAATGAGGAAACGGGGACTATGATGGCGGAACAGAAGACACAGGACAACGATTTGATTTTTGCGCTGGACATCGGCACGCGCAGCGTGGTCGGCATCGTCGGAAGGAACGAAGGGGACCGCTTCAAGGTCCTTGACATTGAGATGGCGGAGCACAGGAAGCGCGCCATGATCGACGGGCAGATCGACAACATCCGTCAGGTGGCGGAGCTGGCGCGGCTTGTGACGCAGCGCCTTGAGGAACGCCTCGGCGTGCAGCTGCGGCGGGTCTGCGTCGCTGCGGCGGGGCGCGCCCTGCAAACGCAGAAGGGAAGCTTCGAGATGGAGCTTCCGGATGACGGCGTTATCACGGTCGAGCAGGTCGGCCAGCTGGAGGCGGGGGCCGTTTCGGCGGCGGAGGAAGCGCTGAGGACCGGCGAGGACGCCCGCCGTCAGCTGTTCCTTGTGGGCTACACGGTCACGCAGTACCGGCTGGATCACTATCCGCTGCTCACGCTGGTCGATCACAGCGGAAAGACGGTGGAGGCGGATGTGGTCGCGACGTTCCTGCCCGGCGAGGTGGTGGAGAGCCTGTACGCCGCCATGCGCGCGGCGGGTCTTCAGGTGGCGAGCATGACGCTTGAGCCGATCGCCGCGATGAACGCGGCGATCCCGGCGGAGTTGCGGCTGCTGAATCTTGCGCTGGTCGATATCGGCGCGGGCACCACGGATATCGCGATCTGCCGCGACGGAAGCGTGGTGGGCTACACCATGGTGACGATGGCGGGCGATGAGATCACCGAGGCGCTGATGCGCGAATTTCTGATTGATTTTCAGACTGCGGAGGAGATCAAGCGCGCGCTGCAAAGCGGCGGAGACATCCGCTTTGTCGATATCATGGGACTGGAAAACGTCAAGACCTGCGAGGAGGTCCTTGCCGCGATCGACGAGCCGATGGACAAGCTTGCCGAGGCGATCACCGCGCATGTGATCGACGTGAACGGCGCGGCGCCCTCGGCGGTGTTCCTCGCCGGCGGCGGGAGCAGGCTCGGCGGTCTGCGGGAAAAGGTCGCAAGGTGCCTGAGAATGGATGAAAAGCGCGTGGCGATCGCGGGGAACAATTATGCCAAGAGCGCGTATGCGGACGGGATCAAGCTGGACAATCCGGAGTATGCGACGCCGCTCGGCATCGCGGTCTCCGCCGGTATGGGGCTGCTCAACGACAGCTATGTGGTCCAGCTCAACGGAAAGACGGCGAAGCTGTTCCGTAGCGGCGTGCTGACGGTGCGCGATATTCTGCTGATGAACGGGTACACCTATGCCGATATGCTCGGAAAGAGCGGGAAAAGCCTCAACGTTACCCTCGACGGCAAGAGGATCGTTCTGCGCGGAGAGCCGTCCGTGCCCGCGTCGCTGACGGTCAACGGCGAGGACGCGGCGCTGACGACGGTGGTCCACGCGGGAGACAGCCTGAATTTCATCCCGGCGCGCTGCGGCGCTGACGCCGCAAAGACGCTTGGGGAGCTTCTGCCGCCGAATTTTTCCGGCCGCGTGCTGCTGAACAACCAGCCGGCGGAGCTTGATACGCCGCTGCAAAACGGCGACGTGGCGCTTACGCTGGAGCGGAGGGCTTCCGCCCCTGCGGTCGAGGCGTTCGCCCGGGCGGAAACGCCGCCTCCCACCGCAGAGCCGGCGGAGCCGGTCCCTGCCGCCGCGCCGTCCGCCGGCGCGCCGGTGGAGCTGTTTCTGAACGGGAAGGCGCTCGCGCTGCCGGGGAAGGAAAACGGCCTTCCGTATTACCTCATGGATCTGCTGCAATATTCCGGGCTGGACCTTGAGCATTTGGAGAGGCCGGTGCAGCTTACCGTAAACGGAACGGAAAGCAGCTTTCAGCAGGTGCTCAGGGATCGGGATCAGGTCACGATCCGTTATGTATGACACCGTAGCCCGGTGAGATTGGAAGGAGGCAGAATCAGTTGAAGAGTAAGAAAAAGAAGCTGATCGTCATTATACTGATCGTGGCGATCGCCGTCGCGGTCGCCCTCAAGCTGTTTGTTTTCAACGGGAAGGAGAAGGCTCCGGAGGAGCCGTCGCCCATCGACCCGCCGCGCGAGTACACGCTGGGAGAGACAAGCGTGCTGGCGCTGCCGGTTCTGGGAGACGGCGTTACGGTCTATCTCGAGCCGAAAGCGCCGTCCGACACGGAGGAGAGCGGAACGGAGGAATCCGTCGAGGTCACCTACCTCTATGAGGGGCTGGCCGATTCCGCCGCGCTGGCGGAGGGCTACACAAGGCTGATGACCTCGGAGGACGCGGGCTTCTTCGCGGTCGATGAAGAGCTGCTCGAAACGGACGAACCGGATTTCGAGCAGCCGGAGGGTTCCATACATCTGGTGCGCTCCGCCCCGGAGGAGGGACATTATCTGTCCATTCAGCTCAGCTGGGCGCGGGGGAGCTGCACCGTGACCGCGGACATGCCCGCCGGCTCCCTGCCGGAGCCGCCCGCCCCCGTCGAAATGACCGTGGCGGAGGCGACGCAGTACATGCGCGCGCATCTTCCGTCGGTGCTCGGTGTGGACGCTGCCACGGCGGAGAGCTACAACATCTATGCGGAGGACGGAAAGGCCATCATCAACGGCATGCCCTGCATCCGCTTCAAGGTCTGTCAGGAGGACGACCTGACCGGCAGCAACGAAAACGCCGGTGATTTCTACCTCTCGGCGGATCAGCGGCACATCTACCGGCTCGATCTGGACAACAACACGGTCGTGGAGGTCTCCGCGCCGTGACCGACCGGCGTGAGCTGCAACGCCCCGGGCGTTCCGCTCAGCCGCGCCGTTTGTACGCCGCTCCCCGCCGCACGGGTCAGCAGCGGCGTGAGCAGCCCCTCCAGCACGCCGACCGACGAGCGGACCGACAGCGCGTCCGCCCCCGGCGTGAGGGAGCGCGCGGTCTCGCGGTCGATGCCGCTCAGCTCCACGCCGTACTCCCGGCCCAGCGCGCGCAGCTGCTTCACCGTGACCGCGCACCGCGCCTCGCCGCTGAGCGGCGTGAAGCCGATCAGCCCCGTGAAGCGCCCCGCGATCTCGGTCAGCACGCCGTGGCGGATCATCGCCCGGCGCGCGGATTCGTTTTCCGCATACAGCCGTTCCGCCAAATTGGCCGGGACGGCTGCTTTCTTTTCCTCCGCTTCGACCGAAAAACCCGGCCGGCGCGCCCCCGACTCCGACAGGTCGGCGTTGGTCGTGAACACGAGGATGCAGCGGCGGAAGTCCAGCTCACGCGAACCGCTCTCGTCCGCCCGACGCGCGGTACACCGCCCTTCGTCCAAAATCGAGAGAAATATCTTCAAAACCTCCGGATGCGCCTTCTCCAGCTCGTCAAACATGAACACCGTGCGCGGGTTTTCCCGCACCGCCTCGAACACCGGCGGATCGTCGTAGCCCACGTACCCCGGCGGCGCGCCGATCAGACGGTGCACCGAATGCGGCTGCGTGAAGGTGTTCAGCTCCGTCCACACAAACTGATAGCGCTGACCGCAGCAGCGCTCCAGCGCGGGCGCGATCGCCTTGCCAAGCTCGGACTTCCCAACGCCCGTCGGCCCGTAGAAAATCAGCGACAGCGGGCGCGCCGGCGACCGCTTGCCCACATGCGCGTACAGACGGTACGCCGCCGCTTCCACCGCGTGCTCCTGCCCCATCACCGAGAGCGACAGCTCCCGCGCAAGCCGAACGTCAAGCGGCTCCGCATCCCGCGCCTCGGACACGGGGGCGGGATGCGCGTCGATGGCGGGCTGCGCCCCCGCCGCCGTGCGGAGCGAGCACAGCCGCGCCGCCATCGCCTCGAAGCTGTCAAACCGCCAGACGCTGCGGCTGAACAGCACGCGCAGCACCCCGCTTTCCCCAAGATAACGCACATCCGGCCGCCAGTAGAGCAGATACGCCCCGTCCGCCTGACGCGCAAAGCCCAGCGAGACGCGGCCCGGCTCGCAGCCCGACGGCATCTCGCAGTCTGAAAATTCATAGCTTCGGCCCTGCCGCGCGCATACCTCCGCACAGCGGCGGAGCGCGTCGTAATACGCGGGACTTGCCCCGCAGAACTGAGAAAACGCCACCTGCATACCGACCATCCTCCCTGTGCCAAGGATACCCGGAAAAGCGTAATTTTAAAAAAGTTTTGGAAATTTCCGCATTTTCAGTTAATTTTATGCAAAGCGCGCCGATAAACAAAATAAGAACAGTCCACGCGACGTTCTCATACCACGCGCCCCCAAGCGGGCGGCGACCGGCCGGCGCGGCTTGCCGCAGGGCGCAAAATTTTTTGTACGGGCGAAAGGATTTGCCCGGAATAAAGAAAAGGAGTTTATATCATGCGTATTCAGCACAACATTATGGCGATGAACGCCTACCGTAACTACAACAGCAATACCTCCGCGCTGAGCAAGAACCTTGAGAAGCTCTCCTCCGGTTATAAGATCAACCGCGCCGGCGACGACGCCGCCGGTCTGGCTATTTCCGAGAAGATGCGCGCTCAGATCTCCGGCCTGAACGCCGCGACCAAGAACGTCAAGGACGGTATCTCCCTCGTTAAGACCGCTGAGGGCGC
>CAKTJA010000012.1 GCA_934567115.1 uncultured Oscillospiraceae bacterium | reverse complement strand
TAGACGGCCTTGCCGTTCTTCATCAGGTTCCAGGGAACCGCCGCGAACTGGAGGGTGGCGCCGCCCTGAATGAAGAGAACCTTATAATTGTTGGGAATGCCCATCAGGTCGCGCAGATCGGCCTCGGCCTCGTCGATGATCTGCTGGAAGACCTTGGAACGGTGGGACATTTCCATGACGCACATGCCGCTGCCGCGGTAGTTCATCATTTCATCACGGATCTCCTCGAGAACGGGCTCGGGCATCATCGCGGGACCTGCGGAGAAGTTGTAAGTGCGGTTGTACTTCATTTTTGTTTCCTCCTGATCGTATATGGTTGTGGTAAAATGACGGAATTTGCCAGAATTAACAAGGATAAGTATAGTACAGCCCGTAAAGATAATCAATAGAAAAAAAGAAATGACCTGAATTATTTTTTGTTATCCGAGACGGCGGCGCTCTCCGCTCCGAAGGCGTCCGCCGCGTGTAAAATTAAAAGAAATTGCATTTTTTATCAATTTCATAAAATATCCGACATAATTCGTCGAATATATGCGCAAATACGTTCTCTCGCGGCGCGTCCGGCGGCAGGTCCGCGCCCTGAAAAAAAGTCAGCTTTTCTCCGAAGCGCTCCCGCATTCTCCCCCGGCGCGCGGGAGGCGCACAGGATTTTCCTGCTCCTCGCGGGGAGAAAACGATTGCATAATTCATAAAAGATGTGTAAAATACCCGTAAAGAAACCATCAAGAGAGGAATTACCGTTCATGCGTGCCGACGGAAAAAGAGTTAAAGATTGCAGCGCCATCGTCTCAGCGATCCCCTACATCATGCCCAAGCGCTACGACGCGCAGAATTTTATCACCGAATACGCCGAGATGGAGCCGCTGCGCCGCTACATCCATGACAAGCGCAAGTCCGGCGTGCGGCTCTCCTACATGGCGCTGGTCCTCGCGGCCTACTTCAAGGCGTATCAGGAGCACCCGAAGATCAACCGCTTCATCATGAATTCCCGCATTTATCAGCGCAATCACTTCTGCGTCAGCTTCGTCATTCTGAAGAACCGTGCGGACGGGACCCCGGACGAGACGAGCGTCAAGATCTTCTTCGAGGAGGGCGACGACGTGCTGTCCATCAACCGCAAGGTCGAGGAGGCGGTCGCGCTCAACCAGAACAGCGCGCACAATAATAATACGGACCGGTTCGCGCGGTTCATGTTTTCGCTTCCGATCCTGCCCGGCGCGGTCATCGCGCTGGTGAAGCTGCTCGACCGGCTCGGTCTGCTGCCCCGCTCGATCATCGACCTCAGCCCGTTCCACACCAGTCTGTTCATCACGAATCTCGCCAGCATCAACACCAACGCGATCTACCATCACTGCTACGAGTTCGGGACGACCGGCGTGTTCGTGTGCATGGGCAAGCCGGTCTCCAACTACCTCAACGGCGAATACCGCAAGAGGCTGCTCCCTCTCTCCGTCGTCATGGACGAGCGCATCTGCACGGGGCATGAGTACGCGCTCTTCTGCCAGAGCCTGCGCCGCTACCTCAAGCATCCCGAGCTGACGGAGAACGGCCGGGAGGACGCGTCCGCCCCGGCAGAGCCACAGTGCGAGCCGGCGCTCGACTGAGCGGGCGCATACGCCCGTTCCCCGTCCCGCTTTGCGGAAAATCGAATAAGCACAGCGCGGGAGCGGGTCTTTCGACCCGCTCCCTTAGTTGTTACGCCTCAGGCTTCCGCACTCCCGCCCCGTCACGCGTCCACGCGGCGCAGGGGATAGAGCTGCGGAGACTCCGCGCTGTTGTCGCACAGGGCGAGAAGGATCTCCTCCGCGTCGGAATACCCCTGCTCGCGCAGCTTCCGCGCAAGCCATGTCTCGTCCTTCCCGACCGATTTGAGGTTTTCCGGAAGGGCCTGCCCGTCCATGATGACCGGGGTGAGCAGCACGCCCTGCTTCGGCGAAAGGCCGAGGTCCGTCGGCTGCGCGGGCCGGTACGGCTCCTTCGGCAGGAAGCTGAGGTTGCCGTTGTGCTCGAAAACGACCGTCTCCAGCTGGGCGAGGTCGAACCACCCGCCGACGCGGCAGAGCGTCAGAAACTCGCTGAGGTCAAGCCTCGCCCGCTTGAGCCTGTCGCGGTAGAGCACGCCTTTGTCGAACAGGATCAGGGGCTTGCCCGTAAAGGTCCGCCGCGCGGCGAGGGACTTGTTCGTCCAGATGGCGATCGCCCATGTCAGCACCCCGTAGATCACCATGCCGACGAGCGGCCGGAGCGGCATCTCCAGCTCGGTCGCCATTTCGGCGGCGATGGAGCCGATGGATATCCCGGAGATGTAGTCGAACATGGTCATCTGCGAGATCTGCTTGTTTCCCACAAGCTTTGTAAGCAGGAAGAGCACAAAATAGGATACGACGGCGGTGACGGCCAGACTCAGCGCGTCGCCCCAGTCCATGGGCTGCAAGTTGTTCATACGCGACCTCCGAGGCTTTTCTTTGCAGTATGCCGCCGAAGCCGCCTTTTCATTCATTCCCGGACCGAGGCGCGTCTCATCCGATAAACTGCTGCGTCCAGTAATTGCCGTCGGAAACGTAGCCCACGCCGATCTTTGTGTACGACGCGTTCAGTATGTTCGCGCGGTGTCCCTCGCTGTTCATCCAGCCGTTGACCACCGCCGCCGGGGTCGCGTAGCCCATGGCGATGTTCTCTCCCGCCGTGCGATAGCTCAGCCCGAAGGCGCGGATCATCTGGAAGGGGCTGCCGTAGGTCGGGCTTGTGTGCGAAAAATAGCCCCTGTCGTGCATATCCTGCGACTTGTAGCGCGCGACGCGGGAAAGCTCCCAGTCCTCCGTCAGCGCGTCAAGGCCGTGCTTCGTCCGCTCGGCGTTGACAAGGCGGACGACCTCCTGCTCATAGGCGCGCACGGCGGCGTTCGTCTCGGGGATCGTCAGCACATCGCCCGGATAGATCAGGTCCGGATTTTTGACCTGCGGGTTCGCCTGAATGATCTCGCTCGTCCCGACCTTGTATCGCACGGCGAGCTTCCACATGGTGTCTCCGCTCTGCACGGTGTGCGACGCGGCGAAGGCCGGCACGGACATGGCTGCGGCGGTCAGCAGCGCAAGCGTCAGGGAAAGCATTTTTTTCATTGGTAAGTCCTCCTTTTTCTTCTCCCGGAGGGAAACGCTCCCTCCGTCTCTAATGGTTACATTTTGTAACTAATTTTTCAAGTCTGAAAATTTTCCATTTTTACCGGGAATAGGAAACCGCGCGGCGGCGCAAGCTAACCCAAATCCGATGGGAGGCCCGCCTATGCATACGCTTTGGAACGACAGCTTTTCACTTCCCTCCTTTCCCCGGCTGGAGGAAAACCTGCGCGCGGACGTCGCGGTGGTCGGCGGCGGGATCGCCGGTATCCTGACCGCATACGCGCTGCACGCGCAGGGCATACGCGTCGTGCTGCTTGAGGGCGGCCGCCTCGCCGCCGGCGTGACGGCGCACACGACCGCGAAGATTAGCGCGCAGCACGGGCTGTTCTGCGAACGGCTCGTCCACAGCTTCGGGCGCTATCTGGCGCAGCAGTATCTGCACGCCAACCTTCAGGCGGTGCGGCAGTACCGCGCGCTGGTGCGGGAAAAGCGCATCGACTGCGATTTTTCGGACGAAGCATCCTACGTCTACGCCGCGCCGGACGGTCCCCGGCTGGAGCGGGAGCTGGAGTGCGCGCAGCTGCTCGGCGCGCCGGTGCGCCTCGCGCGTCCTGAGGGGCTTCCCTTCGCCGTGCGCGAGGCGGTCTGCTTCGACCATCAGGCCCAGTTCTCGCCCCTGCCCTTTCTCGCCGCGCTCGTCCCGGAGCTGACCGTCTATGAGAACTCTCCCGTGCGCGACGTCCGCGCCCACGCCGTCCGCTGCGACGGCGGAACCGTCAGGGCGGAGCAGATCGTCGTCGCCACGCACTTCCCCATGCTCGACCGGCACGGGCTGTACCCGCTGCGTCTGCGGCAGGAGCGCTCCTACATTCTGGCGCTGGCCGACACGCCGCCGCTGTCCGGCATGTGGCTCGACGCGGGCGAGGACGGCTGGAGCCTGCGCCGCTGCGGAGAGCTGCTCCTCCTCGGCGGCGGCGCTCACCGCTGCGGCGTCAACCTCGGCGACAGCTATGACAGGCTGCGCGCGCACGCGAAGCTGCTTTTCCCGCGCTCGCGCGAGGTGCTCGCGTGGTCAACGCAGGACTGCATGACGCTTGACGGCGTGCCCTATATCGGCGCTTACTCCGCCTCCACGCCGTGGCTGCACGTCGCCACCGGCTTCGGAAAATGGGGCATGACCGGAAGCATGGTCGCCGCAACCGTTCTCACGGCAAGGCTCACCGGCGCGTCCTGCCCCTATGCCGACATCTTCTCTCCCTCCCGCTTTTTCCCCTCCGCGTCCATCTCGGCCTTTATGGAGGGCGCGGGCTACGCGGTGCGCGGGCTTGGGCGGCGGCTGTTCGTCCCCGCGCAGACGGCGGCGGAGCACATCGCCCCCGGACACGGCGGCACGGCGGAATGGCACGGAAAAAAGTACGGCGTTTACCGCCATCCGAACGGCACGCTGTACGCCGTCGATCTCAAATGCCCCCACCTCGGCTGCGAGCTGACGTGGAACGACGACGAGAAAACGTGGGACTGCCCCTGCCACGGCTCGCGCTTCGATTACGAGGGCCATCGGCTGAGCGAGCCGGCAAAGGCCGCGCTGCACCGGTGCGAGGACTTTCCCCGCGAGGTGTAGCGGAGCGCGGGAAATTTGCTCTTGCGGTCCCGGCGGCGCCGTGCTATAATGGCTGCAATCGAATATCCGGGAATGAGGTTCTCCCCCAGCGCATGCTGAAACCGCTTTTTAAAGCTGATGACTTCTGCGATAATTTTTCGCGGAAAGCCGTCGGCTTTCTCGCGTTCAGAGGAGGAAATTCTATGTTACTGTCACTCGCGCTGATCTTTCTCGCCGGGCTTTCCGCGGCGGCGGTCTTCGAGCGGCTGCGGCTGCCGCGCATCGTCGGCATGCTGTTCGTCGGCGTGGCGCTCGGGCCGTACGCGCTCGACCTGCTCGATCCGTCCGTCCTCGGCGTCTCCGCCGAGCTGCGGCAGATGGCGCTCGTCATCATTTTGCTGAAGGCGGGACTTTCTCTCGACCCCGCCGACCTGAAGCGGGTGGGCCGCCCGGCGGTCCTGATGTCGTTCGTGCCCGCGAGCTTTGAGATCGTGGGCTATATTCTCCTCGCGCCGCTTCTTCTCGGCGTTTCGCGCACAGAGGCCGCCGTTATGGGCGCGGTGCTCGCGGCGGTCTCGCCCGCCGTCGTCGTGCCGCGCATGCTGCGGCTGATGGAGGAAAAGCGCGGGACGGAAAAAAGCATCCCGCAGCTCATCATGGCGGGCGCGTCCTGCGACGACGTTTTCGTGATCGTGCTGTTCTCCACCTTTTCGGGCATGGCGCGCGGCGGGGAGGCGGATATCCGGAGCCTCGCCAGCATACCGGTTTCCATTCTGCTCGGCGTGGCGCTCGGCGCGCTGTCCGGTCTCGCCCTGTCGCTGTTTTTCGAAGCGGAATACGCGCACGGGCGTCCCGTCCGAAACAGCATGAAGGCGATCGTCATTCTCGGCGCGGCGTTTCTTTTGACGGCGGCCGAGACCCTGCTGAAAAATACCGTCGCCCTGTCCGGGCTGCTCGCCGTCGTCAGCATGGCGTGCGCGCTGAAGTGCAAAAGCCCCGCTTCCGTGACCGGGCGGCTGTCGGAGAAATTCGGCAGACTGTGGCTCGCCGCCGAGGTGATCCTCTTTGTGCTGGTCGGCGCGGCGGTCGATATCCGCTATACGCTCGGCGCCGGAGCGTCCGCCGTCGGCATGATCCTTCTCGCGCTTGCGTTCCGCAGCGTCGGCGTGGCGGTCTGCCTGATCGGAACGCCGCTTTCGGTTGGGGAAAGGCTCTTCTGCATCATCGCCTATCTTCCGAAGGCGACCGTGCAGGCGGCGATCGGCTCCGTGCCTCTCGCGATGGGGCTTGCCTGCGGAAGCATCGTTCTGTCCGTCGCCGTGCTCGGCATTCTGATTACCGCGCCGCTCGGCGCGATCGGCATCGACGCGGGCTGCCGGAGACTGCTCTCGCAGGAGAGCGGGGGCAGCGTCCGCCGCGCCGAAAAACAGGCGTTGTAAACCTCTTCGAACTATGGTAGACTTTACCCGTCCCCTCCGCAGCTGCGGGGCGGACGGCACCGATCTCAAACAGAGGAAGATGGATACCTATGGAAAAAATTCTGCTGCACTCCTGCTGCGCTCCCTGCTCGGTCTACTGTGTGGACGCGCTGCGCCGGGAGTCGCTCGAGCCGACGTCGCTCTGGTTCAACCCCAACATCCATCCATGGACGGAGTACGAGCTGCGGCGCGACGCTCTGCTGCAATACGGCGCGCTCGCCGGGGTCGAGGTCCGCATTCTTGAGGACTACGGTCTGCGCGGCTTTGTCCGCGCCGTCGCCGCCGATATCGACCGCCGCTGCGCGCACTGCTACGCGCTTCGGCTCGGCGCGGCTGCGGAGTACGCCGCCGGACACGGCTACGGCGCTTTCACCTCGTCGCTTCTCATCTCGCCCTATCAGGACCACGAGCTGCTCCGGACCGTCGGCGAGGCGGCGGGCCGCAGATACGGGGTCGAGTTTCTCTACCGGGACTTCCGCCCCGGCTTTCGCGAGGGGCAGAGCATGGCGCGCGAGATGGGGCTTTACCTGCAGAAGTACTGCGGCTGCATTTTCTCGGAGGAAGACCGCTATCGGAAAAAGATCGACAGGGCGAAGCTCCGCTTCGCGGAGGAACAGCGCCCTTAGAAAGGAGCAACCCCTATGGAATACCTGCTCTCCGCACTGATCGGCTATCTGCTCGGCTGCTCGAATATGGCGACCTACCTCGCCATGCTCCGGGGCGTCGATCTTCGCGCGCACGGCAGCGGGAATCCCGGCGCGTCAAACGCGATGATCCTGATGGGCTGGCGCTCCGGCGTGCTGGTCGGCGTCCACGACGTGGGCAAGGCGGTCGCCGCGGTGCTTATCTGTAAGGCGCTTTTCCCCGGCGCGGCGCTCGCGGGAACGGTCGCCGGCGTTTCCTGCGTGCTCGGGCACATGTTTCCCTTTTACCTCCGCTTTCGCGGCGGGAAGGGCTTCGCCTCCTACCTCGGCATGGCGCTTGCGCTCAACTGGCGGTTTGCGCTTGTCGTGGCGCTCGCCGTCGTGGTCATCACGCTTGTGACGGACTATATCGTTCTCGGCACGATGGCCACAGTCGTCAGCTTTCCTCTCTTCACCGCGTGGAAGGGCGGCCTCCGCGCGGCGCTTCTGCCCGCGCTTCTCTCCGCCGTCATCATTTACAGGCACCGGAAGAATCTCGTCCGCATCTGCAACGGGACGGAGATCGGCCTTCGCAGCGCGAACCGGGGCGACCACCGCGTAAAAAAATAGCTCCCCCGAGTCCGTGTCCGCGAAATTTGTCGAACGATTCTGTAAAGAATCCGTCATACTTTTGTTGAACACTTTTCCGCTTTATGGTATCCTGAGCAAGGCGGCAATATACAGGGCTGTCAGGAAGGCGATAATATCTCCGCAGCGTAAGGAGAGCGTGTGCGCGGGAGTCCCGCGTGGGGCGTTCCCCGCTGTTAGAACAGGCCGTTTTCAGGGCTTTTTCAACGCTCCGAAACCCCGCGTTCCAAGGAGACGCCGCCTTTTCGGCAGACCGACACGGCAGCTGCCGCCGCCGAAATGCGAATGGAGAGGGGAAAGTCAACTATGGAGCAGCGCAAGACGGTCTTACTGGTGGACGCCGGCGAAGAATTCCGCGCTTTGCTGCGCAGCGAGCTGGAAAAAACCGGCGAGTTTTCTGTAGAACTTGCGCAGGACGGAAACGAAGCCTTATCGAAGCTGCGGGAACGATGTCCCGACATTCTGGTCATGGACCCGGTGCTTCAGGGGCTTGACGGAATAAGCGTTCTCCGCACTCTTCAGGCGCAGGACTGCGCGCCCATGACGATCCTGATCTCCGCCTTCATATCCGACCGCATCCTTGCGGAAGCGTCGGAGCTGGGCGTCGCCTACTTCCTGCCGAAGCCCTTCGAGATCGGGACGCTGCTCGACAAGATGCGCGGCCTGTTTCTCTGCCTCCCGCAGGAGGCTCCCTGTTCCTCGCGCTTCATGATCACGGCGCTTCTGCGCAAGCTCGGCATACCCGCCAGCCTCAAGGGCTACTCCTACGTGCGGGAGGCCATTCTGCTCGCCGCGCAGGACCCGTCGCTGCTTCATGCGGTGACCAAGGCGCTCTATCCCGGCGTCGCCAAGCGGTACGGGACAACCTCCTCCCGCGTCGAGCGGTCCATCCGCCACGCCATTGAGGAGGCGTGGGACCGGGGCGATCCCGATATCCTGCAAAAGTACTTCAGCTACACGGTCAGCAGCACGAAGGGCAAGCCGACCAACGGCGAATTTATTGCCGCGATCGTCGATATGCTGACGCTGGAGGAGCTTGGCTGAACCGTCGGCCTCTTATGCTCGTCCCTCACAGGCGGAGACAAGCGCATATGAAAAAATCAGGCGTGCCGCAGACTGCGGCGCGCCTTCATTGTGTCGAAAAAGCTTTTTCGACACGGCAGGCAGGCTTTCGGCGCTTTCTTACAGTCCCGAAAGCCGTTGATTTCAAAGGCGCGGAACACCCTTTCCGGGCTTCCCGCTCATGCTCTTCCTTACCGTTGCTGGGAATCCGCCGCCTGATCGGCGGTCTCCCCCGCGCCGCGCCGTCAGATTGTCCTTGCCCAGCCGGAAAAAAGGTGCTATACTGTTTAGCGATTTGCGGGCGGAAAAGCGCCGTCCGATCCAATACAGACGGAAGGAGGCGCCGCATGGCGGAGAAAAAACGCTCGATTATCACATCCGCAAGCCTTGTCGTCGCCGTGATGTTCGCCTCCAAGCTGCTGGGCTTCCTGCGGGAGGTCGTCATTGCGAAGGCGTTCGGCGCAAGCGTGGACACGGACCTTTATTTTGTCTCCAGCAGCTTCATGATCGACCTCTCCGGCGCGCTGCTCTCCGCACTGAGCACGGCGCTCATCGCGCGCTATATCGAGATCTCCGTGCGCGACAGCAAGCGCGCGGCCAACGCCGTCGCATCGCAGATGCTCTCGCTCTTTCTTCTCATCGGGGCGGCGTGCATCCTGCTCATCAACCTCTTCGCGCCGCAGACGGCGCACATTCTCGCCCCCGCCTACGACGGGGCGGACGCCGCGCGGCTCGTAAAATATCTGCGCTTTTTCTCCGTCACCTTTGTCTTCACGGCGTTCCAGTCCATTTACGCCTCGGTCCTCAACGCGAACGACCGCTTCATTCCCGGCAAGCTCTACGGTCTGGTCTACAACCCCATCGCCATCGGCTGCGTTCTTCTGCTCTCGGGGCGATACGGCATCCGCGTCCTGCTCTGGGCCTATCTTGCCGGCAACACTCTCCAGACGCTGCTGCTGCGCCGCTGCAACCGGAATGTTTTCACCTTCCGTCCCTCGCTGGATTTCAGGGATGAAAACATCCGGTATCTGATCCGCCTGTCCGTCCCGCTGCTGATGAGCAACATTTTTCTCCAGCTCAACAGCATCGTCGATAAGGCGCTGTGCTCCTACCTTGGCGAGGGCTTCGCCTCCAACTACAAATACGCCTGTACGCTTGAGCAGTTCGTCACCTCCACCATCACCGCGACGCTGAGCCTGATCCTGCTCTCGCGCTATTCCGAGTACGTTGCGAAAAACGACACGGAGAGCCTGATGCGCACCTTCCGCCAGTCCGTCGGCGGACTGATCCTGTTTCTCGCGCCGATCGCGCTGCTCACCTGCGTGTTCGCGCATGACATCGTGAGCATCGTGTATCTGCGCGGCGAGTTCGGCGAGACGGCGGCGCTGCACACCTCCCGCGCGCTGATCGGCTTCGCCGTCGGCTTCCCGCTCGTCGCCGTGCGGGAGATGTGCATTCGGCTGCACCTCGCCTATCAGAACACGCGCCGTCCCATGCTTGCGAACGTCGCGGCGGTCGCGCTCAACGCGGCGCTGAGCATTCTTCTCGCGCAGTTCATCGGCATTCTGGGCGTCGCGCTCGCCACGAGCCTGAGCGTCATTCTCACGATCCTGCTGCTCGACCGCTCCGCGAAGCGCTACCTTCCGCAGTTCCGTTTCGCGCAGCTGCTCCCTGTCCTCTGGCGCTGCGCGCTCGCCTGCATTGCGGCCTATGCCGCAGCCGTGCTTCTACGCATGGCTCTGCCGTTCTCCCTGCCGGTCCGCTTCATGGCGGTCTCGGCGGTCTCGGCGGCGGTCTATCTGGCGGCGCTTCTGCTCCTGCGCTGTCCCGGGCTGACCGGACTGCCCGGCGTCCTGAAAGGGCTTCGGGGCCGTCTGACGCGCGATGCATAGCCCTGCCGTTTTTTGAAACGTTTTGAAAACGACCGCCGTTTCGCCGGTGGAACAAAGGACCCGGACCTTTCGGTCCGGGTCCTTTGAGATCGTTGATAAAGCGGTAAACTCCCCTTAACGGTAAGGAAGAGTGTGTGCGGGAAACCCAAGAAGGGTGTTCTGCGCTATTGAAATCAGCAGTTTCCAGAGATTTTTCAAAGCTCTGGAAACTTGCTATGCATGTCGAAAATATCTTTTCGACATGCATAGGACCCGGACCTTTCGGTCCGGGTCCTTTGGTTCGTCGGGAGCATCTCCCACCGCTCCGCGTCCGAAGACGCGAACGCCGCGCGTCCCGTTTTATTTCCGTATCCTTTCCGCCCCCGGCCGATTCAAATTATTTATCAATGAATCCCTTTACTTTTTCGGGGGCGGATGATAGAGTGATATTCTGAAAAGCATCACTGCAACCAGAACCTCAAGAAAAGCGAGCTGATACGATGTCGAGAATTTTTATGCTCAAGGGCGACGTCGCCCGTCCCGGCTATGTGGATATCCCGGACGAGGCCACCACGGTGCGCGAGGCTGTCGAAAGTCTCGGCGGCGGCGTTGTGAACGGAAAGCGGTGCAAGGCCGTGCAGATCGGCGGGCCGAGCGGCGGACTTCTGACGGAAGAGCATCTGGACCTGCCGCTGCACTTCCAGAAGCTCAAGCCCTACGGCGTCCGCCGGGGCGACAGCGTCATCACCGTCCTTGACGAGGACCGCTGCATCGTCGACGTTGCCTGCCGCTTCATGCAGTACACGCAGACGGAGTTCTGCGGCAAGTGCGTCTCCTGCCGCGAGGGCACCAAGCGCATGAACGAGCTGCTCTGGACGCTGCGGAACTACCGCCTGAGTGAATCGGACTTTTCGCTGCTGCTGGACCTTGGCGAGATGGTCTCCGCCACCTCGTTCTGCAACCTCGGCAGGGGCGCCTTCTCCACGCTGCGGACCGCCGTGGAGCGCTTTCCCGAGGAGTTCCGCGCGCATCTCTCCGGCTTCTGTCCGCTGTGCGAGAAGGACGACCGCTATCCCATCCGTCCCGGCGACCTGCCCTATAACCGCATCCGCCTGATCGTCGATCCCGAGATCTGCCGGGGCTGCGGAAAGTGCGCGCGCTGCTGTCACGCCGGCGCGGTCTCCGGCGTGGTCCGGTCGCCGTTTTCCATCGACCACGAAAAGTGCGTAAAATGCTATACCTGCATCGAGGCCTGTCCCTTCGACGCGATCCGGGAGGTGGAGCTTCATGGCTGAGGGCGTTATGTACGTGGATAACATCCGCGTGGAATTTGACGGCGAGCCGAACGTGCTCGAGGTCTGCCGCAAGGCCGGCGTGGAGGTCCCGAATTTCTGCTTCCATTCCGACCTTTCCGTGTACGGCGCGTGCCGCATGTGCATGGTCGAGGAGGAGGGCACCGGGCGCATCGACGCCGCCTGCACCATGCAGCCCAAGGACGGGCTGCGCATTCGCACGAACACGGCGCGGATCCTCAAGTACCGCCGCATGATCATCGAGCTGCTGCTTGCCGCGCACTGCCGCGACTGCACGACCTGCGAGAAGAACCGCGCCTGCCGCCTTCAGGAGATGGCGGTCCGCTTCGGCATCCACCGAGTCCGCTTTGAGGACACGCGCGAGCATGTCCGGGTGGACCTGTCCAGCCCGGCTGTCACGGTCGATTACAACAAGTGCATCCTCTGCGGCGACTGTGTGCGCGTCTGCCGCGAGGTGCAGGGGATCGGCAACCTCCGCTTTGCCGGGCGCGGGCCGAACCTTCACATCACCACCGCCGGCGGACTGCCTCTGAGCAAGACGCACTGCGTCAGCTGCGGCCAGTGCGCCGCGGTCTGCACCACCGGCGCGATCACCGTGAAAAACGAGATCGGGCGCGCCTGGCGGGCGCTTCAGGACCCGAAGCTGCGCGTTGTGATCCAGATCGCCCCCGCCGTCCGCGTCGCCATCGGCGAGGCCTACGGTCTCCCCGCCGGCGAAAACGTGCTCGACAAGCTTGTCACCGCCTTGAAGATCATGGGCGCGGACGAGGTATACGATACGATCTTCGGCGCGGACCTGACCGTGCGCGAGGAATCCGCCGAATTTCTGCATCGGCTGGAAACGGGGGAGAACCTGCCGCTGATGACCTCCTGCTGTCCCGCATGGGTCCGGTATGTCGAGCTGGAGCGGCCCGAGTTTATCAAGAATCTTTCCACCTCCCGCTCGCCCATGCAGATGCTCGCCTCCGTCCTCAAGGAGAACTACCGTGAGAAGGACGCGGCGGACGGCCGGACGACCTTTCACATCGCCGTCATGCCCTGCACCGCCAAGAAGGCGGAGGCGCGGCGCGCGGAATTTCGCGACCGGAACGGGAAGCCGTACGTCGATCTCGTGCTCACCACGCGCGAGGTCATCCAGATGATGAAGGAGTCAGGCGTCCGCTTTCAAACGCTTGAAAAGGAATCTCCGGACCTGCCGTACGGCATGGGCTCCGGCGCGGCGGAGATCTTCGGCTCCACCGGCGGCGTGGCGGAGGCTGTGATACGCTGCTGCGTTCCGGACAAAAGCAAGAACGCGCTGCGCACGATCGAGCACAGCGGTCTGCGCGGCACGGACCCGATCCGCTTTGCACAGATCCCGCTCAACGGACGCACCGTCCGCGTCGCGGTCGCCCACGGTCTTGCCAGCGCGGGCGAGCTTCTCGACCGGATCAGCGCCGGCGAGGTGCAGGTCGACCTTGTCGAGGTCATGTCCTGCCGGACCGGCTGCGTCGGCGGGGCGGGCCAGCCCTACGCGCTGATGGGGAAGAAGCTTCAGCGCGCGGCGGGGCTTTATGAGATCGACCGCAGCGCCATGTTCAAGCGCAGCGAGCGCAACCCGGTCGTCAACACCATGTACGGCGACGGCCTTGCCGACCGCGCACACGAGCTGCTGCACGTGAGCTACGACCCCTCGTCCCGCGGCTGAGGGGCCGCACACGTCTTTCTCTCCCGTCCCGTCCGGGACCGGAGCCTCATACCGCGAAAAATCGGGACCTGAGCCGACCAGCTCAGGTCCTTCTTTATGCGCGCCCCCTTGCCGCTCCTCGGTGAATTTTCTTGACGAAGTGCCGAAAAACGGGTAAAATATAGCGGATATTAAAAAATCGCACCCCCGAGGAGGCTTTCGATATGGCGACAGAATTTATTGACAAGGCGCGGATCTCCGTCAGCGCGGGGAAGGGCGGCAACGGCGCCGTGGCGTTCCACCGCGAGAAATACATCGCTGCGGGCGGTCCCGACGGCGGCGACGGCGGCAACGGCGGCGACGTGATCCTTCAGGTGGACGACAATATGTCCACCCTGATGGACTTCCGCTACAAGCGCAAGTACACCGCTGAAAACGGCATGGACGGACAGGGCGCGCGCAAGTTCGGGCGCAGCGGAAAGCCGCTGACGATCCGCGTCCCGCGCGGAACGCTCGTGCGCGACGCGGAGACGAACGAGATCATTCGCGACATGTCCTCGTCAGAGCCGTTCGTGCTCTGCAAGGGCGGGAAGGGCGGCTGGGGCAACAGCCACTTCGCCACGCCCACCCGGCAGGTCCCGCGCTTCGCCAAGGCCGGACTTCCCGGCGAGAAGCACGACGTGATCCTCGAGCTCAAGCTGCTCGCGGACGTGGGGCTGATCGGCTTCCCGAATGTCGGCAAGTCCACGCTGCTGTCGGTGGTGTCCAAGGCGCAGCCCAAGATCGCGAACTACCATTTCACCACGCTTTACCCGAACCTCGGCGTCGTCTACGTTGACGACGGCGTGAGCTTCGTCATGGCGGACATCCCCGGCATCATCGAGGGCGCGGCCGACGGCGCGGGGCTCGGCCACGACTTTCTGCGGCATATCGACCGCTGCCGTCTGCTGGTCCACGTGGTGGACGTCTCGGGCAGCGAGGGGCGCGACCCCGTCGCGGACTTCGACGCCATCAATGCCGAGCTTGCGCAGTATTCGCCGGCGCTTGCCGAGCGTCCGCAGATCGTCGTTGCGAACAAGACGGACATCATGGAGGACGAAACGCTTCTGGAAAAGCTCCGCGCGCATGTCGAGGGCCGGGGCTTCCCGCTTTTCGCGCTCAGCGCGGCAGCTCACTCCGGCACGCGCGAGCTGGTTTTGAAGATCGCCGAAAAGCTCTCCACGCTCCCCCCGGTCGCGGTCTACGAGCCGGAGTATGTCCCGCGCCCGCCCAAGCTCGACGTTTCCGCGCCGCTGAACATTACCGTGGAGGACAACACCTATCTTGTCGAAGGTCCGTGGCTTGAGCGGCTGATGGCGAACATCAACTTCTCGGACTATGAAAGCCGCATGTACTTCGACAAAATGCTGCGTGAAAACGGCCTGTTCCGCCAGCTGGAGGAGCTGGGGATTCAGGACGGCGACATCGTAAGCCTGTACAATCTCGAGTTTGAATACCGCCGCTGACCCCGCACTATTGAGATCAGCAGCACCCCCGCCCAGCGCGTCGAAAAGCTTTTCGACGCGCCGGGCTTTTCTTTTGCGCCGTCCCCGGTCGGCGGCGGGGAGCCGAAGTCTCCCCTCTCCGGTCCCCCGCCGTCCGCGCTTACTTCCCCAGCTCCGCCAGACGCTTCATAAAGACCGCCAGCTGTTCACGCGTCACAAACGCGCCGTACTGCCGTTCTCCCTTCTCGTTGCCCTCGATCAATCCGTTTTCCTCCGCCCACGCGCGCGCCTGTGCGCTCCACGCCGACGGCTCCTTCTCCGCAAGCCGCCGCCAGTACTCCTCCATCATCGCGTCGAACCGTTCCTGCGTCATCGCTTCCTCCTTTGTAAACCGGGGCATCGCCGGGGGATATTTCCCCGCGCGGATCATCGCGGAGGTGTACCGCTTCCCATCGTCCCACTGGAAGTGCGGGCGGTCCGGAAAGCTTTTCCAGTCTCCTCCCCATGTGAAGCCGATCTCCTTCCCGATACGCCCCACCTGCTCGAAGAACGCCGGGTCGTCGTACTCATGCCCCTTGACGTTTTTGCACACGTCGAACGCCAGTCCCACGCCGGCGGCGTGGAACGTCGGCACGACCGCGCCCTTGGACGCGTAGCCCTTGCGCACCAGCTCGCGCTGGTACTCCTCGTCGCGCACCGTCTGCGTCACCAGCACCTGCATTCCCTGTTCTGCGGCGCGGTCGAGCAGCGCGCGGCAGTTTTCCGCCACGTCGGCGCGCAGATCGCCGATATTTCTGCTGTTAAGCATTTTCATCCCTCTTGCTCTGTGTCCCGAAATAGAAGCCGATCACAGCCGTATAGATCGTCATATAGTCCTGCGACAGCGCCCCCCTGCACTCCAGCACGCAGAACACCGCCGTCAGCGTAATCGTCACAATGCTCTTGACCGTCAGCAGGTTTGCGGCCCGCTTTGTCAGCAGCTCCTTCATACGCCTTCCTCCCATTCTCACGCGCCGCCTCCCAGCGCCATCAGGGAGAATGCCGCTCCCACCAGCAGGTAAAGCACTCTGTCCGCCAGCGCCTCCCAGCGTTTGGCGGGCTTTTCGGTAATGACCTTCACCGCGCCCCGGATCTCATGCACGCTTTCCTCCACGCTCTCCTGCCGAACAGCAAGCACCTCCACCGCCGTTACCAGTTTATCCAGCGCATCCTGTCTGCGTTCCACCGCCTCCAGCCGTTTCGCGCAGCCGCGCACGCGCTCCTCGTTTTCCTTCAGCTTAACGGAAAATTCCTGTTCGGTCATACCGTCGGCACCGCCTTTTCAAAGCTTTCCCAGGTATGCGCCGCCGCCTCAACGCGCTCCCAGGTCATATCCTGTCCCTCGCACTCCTCCCATGTGAGGAAGCGGAAGAAAAAGTCCACCAGAAGGTGGCAGGGGATCACGTCGAGAATGATCTCGCGAATGTTTTCAAAGCCCTCCGGCTTACCCGCCGTCTGCGGAAAGGTCACGCGCACCACTCCGTATTCGTCCGTTTCCTCGGCCACCGCACGGATCCCGCAGCCGCTTATCGTGGCGTTGATCGCCTCAAGCGTGAATCCGTCCCCGCCGATCAGCGCGAGCGACGCGGCGGCGCGGCGGCGGAGCTCGTTCGTTGTGCGGACGCCCAGCCGCGAAAACAGGCGTTCGCGCCGCGCAAGGCCCTCGTCCTCCGCCGTCATCAGGACGCTCTCCCGTTCAGCGTGTGCAAGTTCCTCCGCAGCCTGGTCCAGCCCCACGCCGGCGGCGGCAAGCTCGGCGCCGCTCAGCGTGTTTTCCTCCAGCCGGTAAACGCCCAGCGGGCGCAGCAGCGCGCACAGATGCTCATAGCAGCCCATCGTCTCACCCCTTCGTCATCTCACTGAGCGTAAGCGTCCCCAGCGTCGGCAGCTCGGAGTCGAGCGCGGCGGCGTCCGCCGACGGCAGTCTCATGTGCACGTTCTCCACGCCCTCCACGCCGTAAAGCAGGGTGAGCAGCTGCACCGTGGGGACGCTTTTTCCCAGCATCGCCCCGGTAAAGTACCGGCGCAGCGCCGCCTCGGCGCGCCGGCGGACCTCCTGAAAGTCATAGCCGACCGCCACGCTGAGCGCGGCCTTCACCTCGACCGGCTTTTCCGTGGGCGCAAGCACACGCAGATCGACCGCGATCTCCCGCTTTTTCTGCAAGTGCGCCTCCACCGTGGCCAGCAGCTGCGCGGAGGGAACGCCCTCCTGCGCCGCGACGATTACGTCCACCGTTCCGATGCCCCGCGCGCGGCCGACGGCCTTCGCCGCCGCCACGCCGGGACAGCTCAGCGCTTCCTTTTCATAGTAGGCGGCGGACGCCCCGGTCGGCAGCCGCCG
>CAKTJA010000011.1 GCA_934567115.1 uncultured Oscillospiraceae bacterium | reverse complement strand
GGCGGGGAGGGGCAGCTGCTCCTCGGCGCGATCGTTTCCTGTCAGGTCGGCATATGGATGGAGGGGAGCCCGCGCGCGCTCGTGCTGCTCTGCGCGGCGCTGGCGGCGGTGGCCGTCGGCGGGTTCTATGCCTTTATTCCCGGCGTTTTGAAGGTCAAGGTCAAGGTGAACGAGGTCATCACCACGATCATGCTCAACACGATCGCGGCCTATCTCTGCCAGTACCTTGCAAAGGGACCGTGGAAGAACGCCAACAAAAACCTCGTCGCCGCGACCGGGCAGCTCAACGCGCAGTACTGGTTCACCGGCCTCATCCCGCGCTCGAATCTGACCGGCGCGATCTTTGCGGCCGCGGCGGTCGCCCTCGCCGTATGGTACGTGATGGAGCGGACCGGCGCGGGCTATGAAATGCGCATCACGGGGGAGAACCCGCGCTTCGCGTTCTTTTCCGGGCTGCGCACCGACCGGATCGTTCTCATCTCGATGGCGGTGTCGGGCGCGATGTGCGGTCTGGTCGGCATGTTCCGCGTCTACGGGGTGGAGCATCTTTACCGCGACAGCGTCAGCCGCGACTACTATTTTGAAGCGCTGATGGTGGCGATGATCGCGCGGTACAAAACCGTGACCGTTGTTTTTCTCTCGCTCTTTTTCGCCGTTTTGAAGATCGGCGCGCAGGGGATGGAGCTGATCGGGATACCCTCTCAGATCTACCTCATCATTCAGACCGTGGTGATCTTCTGCATGGCGGCGGAGAGCGGCGTGGCAGACGCCATCCTTGCGGCGGGGAGACGACGCAGGGCGGGGCGCGAGGCGGCGGAGCGTATGAAGGAGGAACAGAGAAATGGATGATCTCGGCACGATCCTTGCGGGGATATTTTCCCCCGGCACCTTTAACGAAATGCTCCGCCGGGCGACGCCGGTGGCGCTTGCCGCCATCGGCGGCTCGCTCACCGAGCATGCCGGCATCATGAATATCGGCATGGACGGCATGATCCTGATGGGGGCGTTTTTCGGCGTTCTCGGCAGCAGCCTGTGCGCCTCGGCGTGGGGCGGTGTGGGGCTGGCCCTTCTGGTGGGGCTTGCCGTGGGCGTGTTCTTCGCGCTCTTTACCGTGAAGCTGCGCTCGGACGAGTTCATCATCGGCTGCGCGCTCAACACCTTTGCGCTGGGGCTGACGACCTATCTTTCCCGCTCGATCTTCGGCGCCTCCGGAGCGAAGGGCTTCGCGTCGCTTCCGAGCGTGAGCGTCCCGCTGCTTGAGAAGGTCCCCTTTCTCGGTGCGGTGCTTGGGCGGCACTCGCTGTTTGTCTATCTCACGTGGGCGCTTGTTTTTGCCCTGTGGGTGTTCATCTATAAAACGCCGTGCGGCTTCCGCCTCCGCGCAAGCGGCGAAAGGCCCGATACGCTGCGCACTGCGGGCATAGAGCCGGAGCGGCTGAAATGGCTGGCCAGCATCCTCTGCGGCGTGCTGTGCGCGCTTGCCGGGGCGCATCTGTCACTGGGCTATCTGGACGGCACGTTTGCTGAAAACATGTCCAATTCACGCGGGTACATCGCCTTCGCCTGCGTGATCTTCGGGGCGGCGAACCCGGCGAAGGCCTATGCCGCCGCGCTGATGTTCGGCTTTTTTGACGCGATCGGCCTGCGCTTGCAGGATCACGTCAGCGCCGACCTCACCGGGATCATTCCGTATGCGGTTACGATCGTGATGATGGTCTACGTCGTGGAGAGCGGACGCCGCCGCCGTCTCCGCGCGGCGAGACGCGGAGAGCGGGGAGGCGGGACGGCATGAGGATCTGCGCAATCCAAATGACGATGCGTCCCTTTGACGCTCCGTACAACTTCGTGCACGCGGAGGAGCTGATCCGCCGCGCGGCGCAGGACGGCGCGGACGTTGTCGTCCTGCCGGAGATGTGGAACACCGGCTTTTTCCCCTGCGAACGGGTCCGCGCGTCAAGCGACTGCGACGGGGAGGAGACGCGGACGAGGCTGGGCGCGCTCGCCCGTGAGCTGAACGTCAATCTGGTCGCCGGCTCCGTCTCCAACCGCAGGGGCGGCGCGCTGACCAACACCGCCTTCGTTTTCGACCGGAGCGGCGCGTGCATCGCGGAGTACGACAAGGTCCACCTGTTCGCCCCGATGGGGGAGCGGGCGCTGTACCGCGCGGGCGATCGCGCCGTCACCTTCGCGCTCGACGGGCACAGGTGCGGCATTCTGCTGTGCTACGATCTCCGCTTTCCGGAGCTTGCGCGTACGCTCGCGCTCGCGGGGGCGGAGGTGCTGTTCGTTCCTGCGCAGTGGCCGGCGGCGCGCATCGCGCACTATGAGCTTCTGCTCGCCGCGCGCGCCGTTGAGGATCAAGCGTTCGTTGTCGGCTGCAATTCCTGCGGCACGATGGAGGGCGTTGCGTTCGGCGGCTCGAGCCGCATTCTCGACCCGCTTGGGGAGCCGCTTGCCGCAGCCGGGGGCGGGGAGGAGGAGCTTGTGTGCGCCGAGCCGGACTTTTCGCTGCTGACGAAGGTCCGCAGCGCGATCGACGTCTATCACGACCGGCGCGGCGAGGTCTATCGTCTGTAAGGCGTTTCCGCCGTCCATGCGCGCCTCCGCCCCGGTGGAGCCGGGAAAAGGGCTTGGCTTTCAGGAGGCTGGAGGGGCTGCCGTCCCTGTCGTAACATCATGATAAAGAGCCGGGGCATTGCGCCTCGGCTCTTTATCTTTTATGCAGTTATAAAATAAGCCGCTGTTTGCCGCGTCTGCGGGAGCGGAGCTGCGGCCTTACGCCAGAAAGCCCTTGAGAATGGCGTCCTCCGCCTCCTCCGCCGTCAGCCCGAGGGTCTGGAGCTTGAGGAGCTGGTCGCCGGCGATCTTGCCGATGGCGGCCTCGTGGATCAGCTGCGCGTCGGTCGAGTTCGCCGCGATCTCGGGGATGGAGCGGATCTTCGCGCCGTCCATGATGATCGAGTCGCACTGCACATGTCCGAAGCATTTCGCGTTGCCGATCATGCGCGGATAAAACAGCTGGGAGGACTGGTCCCGCGCAACGGAGCGGGATATGACGCGCCCGCGCGAATTTTCGCCGTCAAGAACGATCTCCATGTCGGAGGCCGCCTCCTGCTGACCGTGGGTGAGCAGACGCTCCGTGATGACTCCCTCCGCGTCCTTGCCGCAGACGATCTTCGTGTAGCGCTTGGTGGAATCGACGCCCCGGATCTGCACGGTCTCCATCTGGATGCTCGCGCCCTCCTCGAGGTAGACGATCGTCTGCGGGTTCATGACGTTCCGCCCGCTGCCGTCGCCCTCGCCGTAATGCTTTTCCACATAGCGCACGTGCGAGTTCCTGCCCACGTAAAAGGTGTGCACGCCGTCGTGGCGGCTCTCGTCGCAGCCGGTGTTGTGGATGCCGCAGCCGGCAATGATCTCAACATTGCAGTCCTCGCCGATGTGAAAATCGTTGTAGACCATCTCGTGCAGCCCGGTTTTGCTGATGATGACGGGAATGTGGCACTGCTCGCCCTTCGTGCCGGGCTTGATGCGGATGTCGATGCCGCTTTTTCCGTCGGTCTTGGGGGTGATCTCAATGTGTTCGGTGGACTGGCGGGCCTCGCAGCCGCTGTCCTTTCTGATGTTGAACGCGCCGACGGGCTTGCCCGTCAGATTGGCGATCTTTTCAAGAAGCTTGGAATCGATCTCGGTTAGCATGGTCAGACGTCTCCCTTCTTTATCGGTTCAGCACGGGGCAGGAGCCGAGCGTGTCCGCCATGATGAGCGGGAAAATCTCCTCCGTCGTGCCCCGGTGACGAAGCTCCCCTCCGCTGACGACGATGATCTCGTCGGCCAGACGGATGATGCGCTCCTGATGGGAAATGATGATCATGCCGGCGGTGTGCTCGCGGTGGAGCTGCTCAAAGGTCTCGGTCAGCCGGGCGAAGCTCCACAGGTCGATGCCGGCCTCCGGCTCGTCGAAGATCATCAGCGCCGAGTGCCGCGCGAGCAACGTCGCGATCTCGATGCGCTTGACCTCTCCTCCCGAAAGCGAGGTATCCACCTCGCGGTCAAGGTAGTCGTTCGCGCACAGGCCGACCTGTGTGAGGAAGCGGCAGCACTCGTCCTTTGAAAGCGCCCGGTTCCCGCCGGCGATGGTCAGAAGCTTGCGCACGGTGATGCCCTTGAAGCGCGGCGGCTGCTGGAAGCCGTAGCTTATGCCGAGCTTCGCGCGCGCGGTGATGTCCAGCGCGGTGATATCCTCCCCGTTCCAGAGGACGCGTCCTTCCGTCGGCGTGACCAGACCCATGATGATCTTGGCGAGGGTCGTTTTGCCGCCGCCGTTCGGCCCTGTAAAGACGGTCAGCCTGCCGTCCGGGATCGTAAGGCTGACGTCCTTCAGGATCGTCTGCCCGCCGCCCTCGGCGGAGGCGGCGCGATAGGTGATGTGTTGCAGCTCCAACATGGAAATGTCCTCCTGTATTGCCAGAGTTTAAATTATAATATAACGCGGGGTCTGCGAGTGAAAAGTTGCAGATGCCACAAATATGGAAATTTCTTCTTTTTGAATTTTTTCCGCAAGCGGCGCGGCATATACGGCGATCCGCAAAAAAACATGAAAATCGAACGTCCCTGTGCGCATAGGATGGCAGAGAAAAACGAGGAGGACGAAACGATGGAACATGAACTGTCTTCGCCGAAAAGCGCCGCATTGGACTATCGCAGCTACGACCGCATCTGGCAGCGGGTGGACCCCGAGCTGAATCCGTATCCCGAGGTGCGCGCCGCCGCCGCGGAGAGCGCCCCCTCCGCGGGAAGCGCCGCAGACGAGGCGGAACGCCGGGCGGAGCTTTCTCTGCCCGGCGCGCAGGAGAACCCGTGCTGCATGGGGACGGAGGCGATGGAATCGCTGGAGGTCCTGCAGGGCTTCCTGCGCGAGGAGCTTGCCGACCAGCGCACTTACCTGTTTCTTGCCCGGCGCGCGCCGACGGCGGAGGCGCGGAGGATATTCCGTGCCGTCGCCGCAGACGAGGGACGGCACGCGCGCAAGCTTTTCGCCGCCATATATCTCATCACCGGGGAGCGCTACTGCCCGACGATCTGCTATCCGCCGCTGTGTTACGAGGGCTTCTGCGTGTCGCTGCGCATGCGCTATCATGAGGAGGCCTGCGGCGGCTTCAACTACCGCCGCGCCTCGCAGGAGGCGCTCGACCCCTGTCTTCAGCAGCTGCTGCTTGAATTTTCGGGCGACGAGTACCGCCATGCGCAGATGATGCTCGACCTGCTTGCCGGGACGATGCGCTGACCGGCGGCGCGCCCGCTCAGTACCGTCCGTCGAGAAATTCGATCACGTCCGCGACCGCGCCGTCGCTGCAATGCGAGACAATGCGCGCGCCGAATTCGTGCACGGCGGGGATGGCGTTTGCGGGCGCGAACGCCACGGCGGAAATTTCCAGCATGGGAATGTCGTTCCGGTGGTCGCCGATGCAGTAGATGTCGCCGCGCGCAACGCCGAGCATGTCGGCGAGCCGCAGCACCATGCCGCCCTTGGTCGCGCCGTGGGCGGTCAGCTCGAGCAGGTGCTCGTTGGAGTAGATCAGCTCGTACTCGCCGCCCCACGGACGCGAGCGGATGAAGGCGCAGACCTCCTCGAGCAGGGCGTAGTCCTCTTCGAAGAGGATCTTGATGATCGGCAGGTCGATCTCGGAAAAACGCTCCACCACCTGCACCGCCGCGCGGGTCAGATGCTCGTGGCTGCGGATGTACGCGTTCGGGTTTACGGCGTGGATGCGCCGGTCGTCGTGATAGACCTCGAAGGCGAGGCGCGGGAACCGCGCGAGCAGCTCGTCCATGTGGGCGTAGATGCGCTCGCTGAGAAAGGCGGTGTAAAGGTACCGCTCCGTACGGAAGTCGTAGATCGCCGCGCCGTTTGCGATCACGGCGGGAGCGCTCATGGGAACGTCCTTTGCATAGTCGGCGAAGGCCGGGAGCGCGCGTCCGGTGGAGATGGAAAACGACCCGCCGTTTTGGATGAAGTAGTCCAGCGCCTCGCGGTTGCGCCGGCACATGGGGGGGATGTCCGTGCCGTTTTCCAGCGCGGCCTGCGTGTAAACGAGCGTGTTGTCAAAATCGCTGGCAAGCAGCACGTGTTTGAATTTCTGCATAGCTGTGGGGGCTCCTTGTCCGTATTGTTATATTCCTACGAAGTATAACATACTGTCGGGAAAATGCAACGTTTTTCGCCGCAAAATCACGGGACTTGACAGACGTGATATAATAATCGCGAGGCGATTATTGCATTTTGATCCAAGCCGCTTTTCTCGCCCGCCGCGCGGGCAGCCGAAAAGCATGGCGGTTATGCCGCAGCGCTTTGCGTCCGGCATAACAGGCGCGAGGCGATTATTGCATTTTGATCCAAGCCGCTTTTCCCGCCCGCCGCGCGGGCAGCCGAAAAGCATGGCGGTTATGCCGCAGCGCTTTGCGTCCGGCATAACAGGCGCGAGGCGATTATTGCATTTTGATCCAAGCCGCTTTTCCCGCCCGCCGCGCGGGCAGCCGAAAAGCGCTCTCCATTGGTTTTACATATTTTATATAGGCTACCTATATTTCACTGCGGCGGACCCGGCGGACGGCTCTCCGCGCGCCCCGCCGCCGCACCAGAGAACAGAATCTGAGAGGAAGATGAACATGGCATTCCGACTGCCCGTTTATACGGCGCCCGATTTTGCGTCCGCGCGCTTTGCCGCGTCGCCCGACGTTCGCACCGCGCGGTGCGAGAGCGACGGCATCGCGCCCGACCACTATCACTCCACGTCGATGTTTCCGGAGTACTACAAGATCGACGGGAAATGGGTGCTTGCGCCGGAAAGCCGTATGGATTCAAGCGTCGTGCTGCGCGAGGACGGCCGGCTTGACGTGGTGGAGAACCGTAACCTTCGCCGGGGCGACCTTGTCATACTCGGCAGGACCGAGTGCGGCGAGGAGGGGATCTACCTTCACGACAGCGGCTTTTCCGCCAAGGACTCGGCGGCGGAGGCGTTCCGCTTTCGGCAGGGCCGCTCGCGGGAGACGTCCTATGCCCGCGATTATGACGAGCTGATCGAGCTGCTGCGCTACGAAAAGGAGCACGGCAGGATCGTATGGGTCATGGGACCGGCCTTCGCCTTCAACGCGAACGCCCGCGCGGCCATGCAGGCCATGGTCGAGCGGGGCTACGTTCACGGCCTGATGGCGGGCAACGCGCTGGCCACGCACGATCTGGAGGGGGCGTACCTTCACACGGCGCTGGGGCAGGACATCTATACGCAGGGGCTTTGTGCCAACGGGCACTACCATCATCTCGACGTGATCAACAAGGTGCGGCGCTGCGGCTCGATCCGCCGCTTCGTTGAGGAGCATAAGATCACGGACGGCATCATGTACGCCTGTGTGAAGAACGACGTTCCCTTCGTGCTTGCCGGCTCCATCCGCGACGACGGCCCGCTGCCCGAGGTGATCGGCGACGCGTACGCCGCGCAGACCGCGATGCGCGCCATGCTGCGCGACGCGACGACGGTGATCTGCCTTGCCACCATGCTGCACACCATCGCCGCGGGCAACATGTACCCCTCGTTCCGCGTGACGGCGGACGGGACGGTGCGTCCCGCGTATCTGTACGCGGTGGACGCGGACGAGTTTGTGGTCAACAAGCTTCTCGACCGGGGGAGCCTTGCCGCCCGCACGATCGTGACCAACGTGCAGGATTTTATTGACATTGTTGCGCGCGGCGTTGGGGCCGTGTGAGAGCGG
This sequence comes from uncultured Oscillospiraceae bacterium, assembly GCA_934567115.1. Taxonomy (GTDB): domain Bacteria; phylum Bacillota; class Clostridia; order Oscillospirales; family Oscillospiraceae; genus Hominicoprocola. The sequence goes on along the minus strand of CAKTJA010000011.1, from coordinate 9,763 downwards.
AGCGTAAACGGCTGCTGCCGCGAGCCGGGTCTTTTGACCCGGCTTTTTGCTGCCCATTTTCCGCCGCGCACAATATTTTTACCGCTGAAATGAGTTTTTTGGCTGTTTGAACAGACAGCGGTAAAATTATTTGGTGACACGGACAAGGGAAACGGCTTTGACTTTTTGCGAATAGACTGGTAAAATATTAGCAGAAGTTATGGAAACGTTACCGGTAATGTTTCCGATGCCTTTGCCTTTTGCCGGGGGGAGCTGCCATGACCATCAAGGACATTGCGAAACTCAGCGGCGTGGGCGTAAGCACGGTCTCGCGCGTGCTCAACGACCGGCCGGACGTCAGCGAGGAGAGCCGCCGCAAGGTGCTTTCCGTCATCGCCGAGCACAACTATCTGCCGAACAACTCGGCGCGCAGTCTGGTGCGCACGAAGTCGGACGCGATCGGCCTTGTCGTGCGCGGCGTGCAGAACCCGTTCTACACCGGCATTATCCGCGCGATCGAGCGCCGCCTTGACGAGGCGGGCTGCACGATGGTCATGCGACAGATCGGCTCGAGCGACGATGAGATCAAGTGCGGCGCGGTGATGGAGCGCGAAAAGCGCCTTCAGGGGATCATTTTCCTCGGCGGCCGCTCGGACTACACGGCGGCGGAGGTCGCGCTTTTGAACGTCCCGTTCGTCTGCTGTTCCTACACGAACTCCTACGGGACGCTCAGACCGGGGGATTATTCCTCCGTTTCCATCGCCGACGAGCAGGAGGCGTACCGCGCCGTGACAGAGCTTTGCAGACACGGACACACGCGCATTGCCGTCCTCGCCGCCGACCCGGACGACAGTTCGATCTCTCAGCTGCGCTGCGCCGGTTACGCGCGTGCGCTGCGGGAGCGGGGACTTCCCGCAGAGGCGGCGGACGTGATCCGTGCGCGGGATTTTGACATCGAGAGCGCCTACCTCGCCATGCGCGAGCGGCTGACGCGCCCGGCGGACTTCACCGCCGTCTTCGCCATCGCCGACGATATGGCCATCGGCGCGATGCGCGCGCTGCGGGAAAGCGGACGCGCCGTCCCGGAGGACTGCTCGGTCATCGCCATCGACGGGCTTACCGTTTCGGAATATATTCACCCCATGCTCACAACGCTCTGCCAGCCGACGGAGGAGATGGGGACCAGAAGCGTGGACATTCTGCTCCGTGTGATCCGGGGCGGTCCGCAGGAGCATTTGACGCTGCCGACCACGCTGCGCGCGGGCCAGTCCGTGCGCCGGGTCGAAGGATAGGATTTTCCCGCGCCGAGCGCGTGAAAATATAATTTGAAAAGGAGCTGTTGAACATGAAAAAGTATCTTGCATTGATCCTTGCGCTTGTCATGGCTGTCAGCCTTGCCGCCTGCGGAGGGAAGGAAACCCCGCCCGCTGAAAACGGCGGGGAGACCGCGACCGGCCGCGTCTTCTGGCTGAACTTCAAGCCGGAGGCCGACGGCACGCTTCAGAAGATCGCCGAGATGTACACCGCCGAGACCGGCGTTCCCGTCACGATCCAGACCGCCGCGTCCGGAACCTACAACGAGACGCTGACCGCCGCGATGGACAAGGAGAACGCCCCGACGCTGTTTGTCGTGGGCAATCAGGCCGCTGTCTCCACATGGGGCGACTACTGCTATGACCTGACCGGCACTCCCGTCGCCGGCGAGCTGGCTACCGACGCCTACAACCTCTATGACGAGAACGGGAAGCTCTGCTCCATCGGCTACTGCTACGAGTGCTACGGCATCATCGTCAACAGGGACCTGCTTGAGAAGGCCGGCTACAAGCTGAGCGACATCACCAATTTCGAGACGCTCAAGACCGTCGCCGAGGACATCCATTCCCGCGCCGCCGAGCTGGGCTTCGACGCGTTTACCTCCTCGTCCATGAGCAGCGACTCCAGCTGGCGCTTCACCGGCCACCTCGCCAACCTCGAGTACTACTATGAGTCCGTGGACGATCCTGACGCCTGGAAGGTCTGCCCGCCGAGCATCAAGGGCACCTACATGCAGAACTACAAGAACCTCTGGGATCTGTACATCAACAACAGCGCCGTCGCGCCCTCCACGCTTGCCGCCGGCGGCTATGACGCACAGGCCGAGTTCGGCAAGGAGCAGGCTGTGTTCTATCAGAACGGCTCCTGGGAGTGGGCCGCGCTGACCGGCAATGGCGCTGACCAGTACGGGCTTGACAACCTCTCCATGATCCCCTTCTACTGCGGCGTTGAGGGCGAGGAGAAGGCCGGTCTGAACTGCGGCACCGAGAACTGCTGGGCCGTCAACTCCAAGGCTTCCGCCGAGGACATTCAGGCGACGCTGGACTTCATGTACTGGATGGTCACCAATGCCGAGGCTTCCCGCATGCTGGTCGATGAGTTCGCCGTCATGCCCTACAAGCAGGCTGCCGAGTCCTCCTGCGGCTTCTTGGCCGACGCGAACGCCTACACCGCGGCGGGCAACTACGTCATGCCTTGGGTCACGAACTTCCAGCCCAACGTGGACGCTTACCGTGACGCGATCGTCGCCGCCATGAACCAGTACGACAACGATCCCACCGACGCCAACTGGGAGCTGGTGTGCACTGCCTTCGTGGACGGCTGGGCGGTGCAGTACGCCGAGGCCAACGGCTGAGAGCCGTATTTTCCCGAACTGAGCAAAGGGGGCGGGCGACTGCCCGCCCCCTCTTTTAAACCCTTGGACAGCCGACGGTCCCCCGCGCCTTTTTGAAGCGCGGGCGGACGCTGAGATCGCGGTCCGGGCCGCACGAGGCCCACGCCGCGCCCGATTTTCCAAATCTATCCGATGGGAGCTGATCGAATTGAAACGCAAGCACGACGCTGCGGCGGTCAACAGCACGCTGGTCCGCCGTCCGATCCGCCGGTGGTTTCCGCTTTTTATGGGGCCTATGGTCTGCGCATTTATCATCGGCTTTGTCTACCCGTTCTGCAAGGGCGTGTACCTTTCCTTCTGCAAGTTCAAAACCACGTCCGACGCCGAGTTCATCGGTCTGGGCAATTATGTCAAGGCGCTGGGCGACGCGAGCTTTCTTCACGCGTTCTGGTACACGGCGCTTTTTGCCGTCGTGTCGCTGGTCTTCATCAATGTGCTGGCCTTCGCCGCTGCTTACGCGCTCACGCAGGGGATCCGGGGCAGCAACCTTTACCGCACGGTGTTCTTCATGCCGAACCTCATCGGCGGCATTGTGCTCGGCTATGTGTGGTCGATGATCTTCGACGGTATCCTCTCGCGCTTCAACACCTCGATCCTGCTTGAGACGAGGTACGGCTTCTGGGGCCTTGTCATCCTCATGTGCTGGCAGCAGGTCGGCTATATGATGATCATTTACATCGCGGGTCTTCAGGCCGTGCCGGAGGATATGCTCGAGGCGGCGAAGATCGACGGCGCGAACCGCTGGCAGACGCTCTGGAAGGTGACGATCCCCAATGTGATGCCCTCCATCACGATCTGCACCTTCCTGACGCTGACGAACAGCTTCAAGCTCTTCGACCAGAACCTTGCCCTGACGGGCGGTCAGCCCTACATCATTCAGCCCGGCGGCGTGTCCATCAAAACGACGGAGATGCTCGCGCTGAACATCTACAACACGTTCTACGGGCAGAACGTCAACGCGCGCGGCACCGCACAGGCGAAGGCTGTGCTCTTCTTCCTGCTCGTCGCCGCCATCGGCCTCATTCAGCTTCGCGCGACCCGCAATAAGGAGGTGCAGCAGTAATGAAGGGACAGTCTCTCTCCGCCGAGCGGCGGCGTAAAATGATCCTCTCGATCGTGCTGGGCGTCATCTGCGTGATATACGTCCTGCCGATCTTGACGGTCGTGCTCAACTCCTTCAAGCTCAATACCTTCGTTAAGACGGAGACTTTCGCCCTTCCGACGGAGGAGAGCTTTGCCGGCTGGGCGAACTATATCAAGGGCATGACCTTCGGCAACTATCCGTTCTGGAAGTCCGCGTTCTACAGTCTTTTCATCACGGTCGTCTCCACGGCGCTGATCCTGCTTTGCACCTCGATGGCCGCGTGGTACATCGCGCGCGTGAACAGCGGCTTTTGCCGGGTGGTCTACTATCTCTGCGTTTTTTCGATGGTGGTCCCGTTTCAGATGGTCATGTTCACGCTTTCCAAAACGGCTGACCGCGTGAAGATCCCCTATTTCAATTTCGCAAGCGGCGCGCTGGAAAAGGCTGCGCTCAACACGCCGTGGACCATACCCATCATCTATCTCGGCTTCGGCGCGGGGCTTGCGATTTTCATGTTCGTCGGCTTCGTGAAGTCGATCCCGCTTGAGATCGAGGAGGCCGCCGCCATCGACGGCTGCGGCCCGCTGCGCACCTATTTTTCCGTGGTCTTCCCGATGCTGCGCCCGACCATGATCTCCGTCGGCATTCTTGAGATCATGTGGGTGTGGAACGACTATCTGCTTCCGTACCTCGTGCTGGACAACACGAAGTATATGACCATTCCCATCCACATCCAGTACCTCAAGGGCAGCTATGGGACGGTCGATCTCGGCGCGACGATGGCGCTCATTTTCCTGAGCATCCTGCCCGTCATCATCTTCTATCTCTGCTGCCAGAAATATATCATCAAGGGCGTCGCTGCCGGCGCCGTGAAAGGCTGATCTGTTATGGACCGTTCCTCCGGTATTTTAATGCCGATCTCCGCGCTTCCCTCGCCCTTCGGCATCGGGACGCTGGGCGCCTCCGCCTACGCTTTCGCCGATTTTCTGCACGCTGCAGGGCAGAAGTACTGGCAGATGCTCCCGCTCGGACCGACGAGCTTCGGCGATTCGCCCTATCAGAGCTTTTCGACCTTTGCGGGAAATCCGTATTTTATCGACCTCGACCTGCTGATCGAGGATAAGCTGCTGACGAAGAAGGAGGCGGCCTCCTGCGACTGGGGCGGCGACCCGCGCCGCGTCGATTACGGGAAGATCTACGCCGCCCGCTTTTCGATCCTTGAAAAGGCGAAGCGGCGCGGCTGGGAGCGGGACCGTGATGAGGTCGCCGCTTTCGAGAAGGAGAACGAGCGCTGGCTGGCGGACTATGCGCTTTTCATGGCGCTCAAGCGGCGCCTCGACATGAAGCCGTGGGCCGAGTGGCCGGACGAGGACGTTCGGCTGCACCGGGCGGAGGCGCTTGCGCGCTGCCGGGAAGAGCTGCGCGAGGATGTGGAGCTTTTCACCTACATCCAGTTCCTCTTCTTCCGCCAGTGGAACAGGCTCAAGGCGTACATCAACGGGCTGGGCATCCGCGTCATTGGGGATATTCCCATCTATGTGGCGATGGATTCCTCGGACGTGTGGGCCGAGCCGGAGAAGTTCCAGCTTGACGAGCGGAACGTCCCGGTCGAGGTCTCCGGCGTGCCGCCGGACTACTTCAGCGAGGACGGACAGCTTTGGGGGAACCCGCTTTACGATTACGAGGCCATGCAGAAGGACGGCTTCGAATGGTGGATCCGCCGCATCGGAGGGGCCGCGCGGCTTTACGATGTGATCCGCATCGACCACTTCCGCGGCTTTGAGAGCTACTGGGCCGTCCCGAACGGCGAGACGACCGCGAAGAACGGCCGCTGGGTCAAGGGGCCGGGCATGGCGCTTGTCGGCGTGCTGACCGGCTGGTTCCGCGACGTGGAATTTATCGCCGAGGACCTCGGCTATCCCACGCCGGAGGTCACGCAGCTTTTGAAGGACTCCGGTCTGCCGGGGATGAAGGTACTGGAGTTTGCGTTTGATTCGCGCGACTCGAGCAGCTATCTGCCGCACAGCTACGGCGAGAACTGCATCTGCTACACCGGTACGCACGACAACGCGCCGCTTGCGCTCTGGCGCGAAGAGGCTGCGGCGGAGGATATCGCCTTCGCCGGGAGGTATCTGGGCCTCAACGAGCGGGAGGGCTTCAACCGGGGTGTGATCCGGGGCGGCATGGGCTCGGTGGCAAAGTTGTTCGTCGCCCAGATGCAGGATTGGCTGGAGCTTGGCGAGGGGCACCGCATGAACGTTCCGGGGACGCGGAGCGGGAACTGGGTCTGGCGGATGCTGCCGGGTGAGGCGGATGCGAAGCTCGCCGCCGACATTCACGAGATGACGCGCATTTACGGAAGGCTCTGAGCGCGGACGCTTTATCGAGAGCGCGTCTGCGGGCGTGAGGTTCTGTGAACTTTTTATAAGCAAAATTTAGGACCGGGCCGTCAAGCCCGGTCCTCTGCGTCGTTATCCCGCCGCGTTCCGGAGATGCGTGCAGTTTTCGACCGCCCGATCCGGATCGGAGGGGAATTGCCGGGTCGGGCGGCGATGTTAAGGCGAGAGCCGGGGCGCAACGCCCCGGCTCTCAGCGTGTCGGAAAAGCCTTTCCGACACGCTGAGCAGGTTTTCAGAACTTTGAAAAAGTTCTGAAAACTGTTGATTTCAATAGTGCAGGACGCCTTTCTTGGGTTTCCCGCACACACTCTTCCTTACCGTCACAGGGAATTTGCCGCTTTATCAACAGTCTAAGAGCCGGGGCGCTGCGCCCCGGCTCCTGCCTCTTGCATTTTTAAGCTTTCCCTGAACGGGCCATGTAAAACGTGCCGCCGTGTTCCGGAAAAATTTATCGGAAGTCGCCGGACCTGATGAGGCTGCGCCGGGCCGCAGCGCGCCTTTGTCAGATCAGATTTTTCTCCGTCTGCGGATCAAAGAGGTGAATCAGGCGCGGCTCGAAGCGGAGCTTTACCGCCGTGTGGCGCGCGTATGCCGCAGGGTCGATATTGGCGGTCTGGACCACCGCGACAACGTCCTTGCCGCCCGCGTTCATATGAAGGTGCAGCTCGCTGCCCATCAGCTCGCTCACGTCGACCTGCGCGTCGATCCCCTCGTCGCCGAGCGTGACGTGTACGGGGCGCACGCCGACCGTGACCGTTCCGCTCTGCACGCCGGCGGCGGCGAGCCTGCCGCACTGCTCAGACGTGAGCGCGGCGGTGTGCCCCATAACGGAGACGGAGTAGGAATCGCCCTCCCGCGTCAGGGTGCAGCCCTCGAAGAAGTTCATCTGCGGGGTGCCGATGAAGCTTGCGACGAACAGGTTCGCGGGATGGTTGAACACCTCCTGCGGGGTGCCGATCTGCTGAATGAAGCCGTCGCGCATGATGACGATGCGGTCGCCGAGCGTCATGGCCTCGACCTGATCGTGCGTGACGTAGACGAACGTGGTGTCGATCTTCTCGCGCAGCTTGATGATCTCCGCGCGCATCTGGTTGCGCAGCTTCGCGTCGAGGTTGCTCAGCGGCTCGTCCATCAGGAAGACCTTCGGGTCGCGCACGATGGCGCGACCGATGGCCACGCGCTGGCGCTGACCGCCGGAGAGCGCCTTGGGCTTGCGGTCAAGGTACTGCGTGATATCAAGGATCTCCGCCGCCTCGCGCACCTTGCGGTCGATCACGTCCGGGGCGACCTTTTTCAGCTTGAGGGAGAAGGCCATATTTTCATAAACCGTCATATGCGGATAGAGCGCGTAGTTCTGGAAGACCATGGCGATGTCGCGGTCCTTGGGAGCGACGTCGTTCATAAGCACCCCGTCGATGCGCAGCTCGCCGGAGGTGATCTCCTCCAGTCCCGCGATCATGCGGAGGGTCGTGGATTTTCCGCAGCCGCTGGGACCGACGAGAACGATGAACTCGCGGTCCGCGATCTCCAGCGAAAACTCCTGCACCGCGACGACGCCCTCGTCGGTGATCTGAAGATTGTGCTTTTTCTCGGCCCCGCCCTTCTTCTGCTTTTTCCGCTCGCCCGAGAGGAAGGGGTAGACCTTTTTGATGTTTTTCAGGCTTACCTGTGCCATATTGTCTGACCGCGGCTCCGCCGCCCATGCGAACGGGGCCTCGCGCCGAAGCGCCTTACGGCAGGTCTCCACACTGCCGCACCGCCGGTCAGGGCGGGAGCATCCTTTCTTTTTCCTCGCGGCGGCTATTGGGTGGAGTAGCCGCTGCGGGTGGTCTGGGAATCTCTTTTCATGGTATCACAGCAAAGCGTTCCGCACAAGTGGAGCGGAAATACCGCCGTGTGATTTTGTGAAAACAGACAGTTTTGAATCAACCGCTTTGTGCGTTTCAACCGAGGCGGACCGCAGGAAAGCCGTCGAGCGCCGCGTCCTCGCCGTGCCAGACGAGCAGGACGGGCTTTTCCTCCGCCGCGCGCAGGACGCAGCGGAGCGCCGCGCTGCGGTTCGCCTCGTCCAGACCGGTAAACGGTTCGTCGAGGACCAGCGCCCCGGAGGGAGCGAGCAGCGCCCGCGCGAGCGCCAGACGGCGCTGCATTCCACCGGAGTACTCGCGCGCCGGCTTTGCGCCCGCGTCGGACAGACCCAGCGCGTCAAGCATCGCGCCGGCCCGCTCCGCATCGAAGGCGGAGCCGAGCGCAAAGCGCAGATTCCCCTCGGCGGAGAGCTGACCGAGCAGTCGATTTTCCTGAAAGACCGCCGCAAAGCGCAGCCCGCCGGTCTCGACCGTTCCGCTGTCGGGCCGCTCCAGACCGAGGAGGATGCGCAGCAGCGTCGTCTTTCCCGCCCCGGAGGGGCCGAGCACACGGGTGACGCCGTTCCCGGCCGAGAACGAAACGTCCCTCAGCACCTCCGTCCCGCCGTAAGATTTGCAGAGACCTTGCACACGCAGCGCCGTCATACGCCCACCCTTTCCGCCAGCGCGTCGATCAGGCGCAGAAACAGCCGCTCGAACAGCGCGGAGGCCAGCACGATCACGGCGGTCCACGCAAACAGATCGCCGGTTTGAAAGTAGATCTTGGCGGTGTAGAGCCGCTCGCCGATCGAGCCGCCGCACAGCGCGATGACCTCCGCCGCCGTGCCCGCCTTCCAGCACAGTCCAAGCCCAACGCCGGCTGCCGCGCGGAAATACGGAAGCGTCTGCGGAAGATAGATCCCCCGCAGCCGCCGCCAAAACGGGACGCGGAACACCCGCGCCATCTCAAGCAGCTCCCGGTCCGCCGCGCGCGCGCCCTCAAGCACGCCGAGGTACACGGGAGGGAAGACCGCCAGCGCGGAGATGAACAGCGCCAGCGCGCGTCCGCTCAGCCACATCAGCGCGAGAATCGTGAACGAGGCCACCGGCACCGCCTTGACCGCCGCCGTGAGCGGAGCGAGCAGCTCGTCCACGCGGCGAAAGCGCGCCGAGAGCGCGGCGAGCACGATCCCCAGCGCGCACGAGAGCAGAAAGCCCCCGAGAATGTGCGCGGCGGAGGAGCCGACCGTCCGCCAGAACGCGCCGGTGAGCGCCAGCTCGAAAAGCCGCGTCATCGCCGAGAGCGGGGAGGCCAGCAGCAGACCGCCGTGCGGGTACGCCACGCGCAGCGCCATGCTTGCGCCCTGCCAGACGAGCAGCCAGAACGCCGCCGCCCAGAGGCGGACGGGCTTTCGGTTCGGTTTCACGGACGTCCCCTCCTTTCATAAGAGCGCGGCGGCCGCGCGGGCTCAGGCGAAGTAGAAGCTGTTGTCCGGCATCGCGCCGCCCACGGAGGCGGGGTCGGCATTGTAGAGTACATAGAGATAGCCGGGCAGCTTTTCAAGAAGCTCCGCTCCTGTGATGCACACGATGTTGCAGTAGGGCAGGGCCTTCTCCGCGACCGCCGCGTCCACGATGCCGTACTCGCCGATGAGCGCCGCCGCGTCGGAGACGTTCGCGTTCACCCAGTCCACGCTTGCGGCATAGTCCGCGAGGAAGGCCTCGACTGCGGCGGGATTTTTCTCCG